>NZ_MCYD01000826.1:0-9536 GCF_002876325.1 Vibrio sp. 10N.261.52.A1 | reverse complement strand
CTTTCACTCTGCTTAATATTTCTAATTTTTATCAATCAAACTGACTAGATGCTTAAAAGATTACGCAGGAAAAATCGCTTAGTTCGAGGCGCAAAGTGCAGTGACTAGTGGGCCTAATTACAAAACTTTGCAACAAAGAAATAAGCGATTTTAACCAGTAATATTTAGCAGTTAGTTAGTACGATTGATACTAGTCTTTGCCAACGTGAAGAATTGCTAAGAATGCTTCTTGAGGCAGTTCTACGTTACCGATCTGCTTCATACGCTTCTTACCTTCTTTCTGTTTCTTCAGAAGCTTCTTCTTACGACTCACGTCACCACCGTAACATTTCGCGATTACGTTCTTACGCAGTTGTTTAACTGTAGAACGAGCGATGATGTGGTTACCGATAGCCGCTTGAATCGCGATATCAAACATTTGACGAGGGATGAACTCTTTCATCTTCTCTACAAGCTGACGACCACGAGTTTGCGATTGATCTTTGTGTGTAATCATCGCAAGTGCATCAACTGTGTCACCGTTTAGAAGTACGTCTACACGAACCATGCTTGATGCTTCAAAACGTTGGAAGTTGTAATCCAGTGATGCGTAACCACGAGACGTTGATTTCAGACGGTCGAAGAAGTCCAGTACTACTTCAGCCATTGGAATATCGTACACAACCGCTACTTGGTTGCCGTGATAAATCATATCAACCTGAACACCACGCTTCTCAACACACAGTGTGATTACATTACCTAGGTAGTCAGAAGGTACTAAGATATTACAGCGTGCAATCGGCTCACGAATCTCGTTGATATCATTGATAGCAGGCAGCTTAGCTGGGCTATCAACATACAGCTGAGTGCCGTCTGTTTTTTCAACTTCGTATACTACGGTTGGCGCAGTTGTAATTAGGTCTAGGTCGTATTCACGCTCTAGACGCTCTTGGATGATCTCCATGTGAAGCATACCCAAGAAACCACAACGGAAGCCGAAACCAAGTGCTGCAGAGTTCTCTGGTTCGTAGAATAAAGAAGCATCGTTTAGGCTTAGTTTACCTAGTGCATCACGGAAATTTTCGTAATCATCAGATGATACTGGGAACAGACCCGCGTATACCTGTGGTTTTACTTTCTTAAAGCCAGGTAGCGCTTTTTCACAGCCGTTTTTAGCCAGTGTTAGCGTATCACCAACCGGTGCACCTAGGATGTCTTTGATACCACAAACAACCCAACCTACTTCACCAGTGTTTAGCTCTGTAGTATCGATTTGCTTAGGCGTGAAGATACCTAGACGGTCTACACCCCAAACTTGGCCGGTGCTCATTACTTTGATCTTGTCGTTCTTCTTCAGAGAACCGTTCTTGATACGAACAAGAGAAACAACACCAAGGTAGTTATCGAACCAAGAGTCGATGATTAGTGCTTGTAGTGGCGCTTCAGGATCGCCTTCTGGAGCAGGAATTGCTGAAACAATGTTTTCTAGAACATCGTCTACACCGATACCTGTTTTCGCAGAACAGCGTGTTGCTTCCATCGCGTCGATACCTACGATCTCTTCGATCTCTTCAGATACGCGCTCTGGATCAGCTGCTGGAAGGTCAATCTTGTTGAGGATTGGCACAACTTCCAGATCCATTTCGATCGCTGTGTAACAGTTTGCTAGAGTCTGAGCTTCTACACCTTGACCAGCATCGACAACCAATAGTGCGCCTTCACAAGCCGCAAGAGAACGTGATACTTCGTATGCGAAGTCAACGTGTCCCGGAGTATCGATGAAGTTAAGTTGGTAAGTTTCACCATCTTTTGCGGTGTAGTTTAGTGTCACACTCTGAGATTTGATGGTGATGCCACGTTCACGCTCAAGATCCATCGAATCAAGGACTTGTGCAGCCATTTCACGATCGCTTAATCCTCCACAAACTTGGATTAGACGGTCAGATAGGGTCGACTTACCATGGTCGATGTGGGCGATAATCGAAAAGTTACGAATGTGCTTCATAATTTGGTGTGACAAACTCTTTAAATTAGGACGGTAAGAAAGCCGCAAAACTATTTAAAAATAGCTAACGGTGGCGGCATTTCAATCAAGTTGGCAGATTCTACCCAATTTAACAGCAAGACGCATCATAAATTAGACGAGCGGCTCACCTAGGATTCGAATCAATACGACTTCTTGCTTGGATTTGTCTTCCATCGGTTTAGCGAGTCGCTTCGCTAAAGCAATACCACCAGCTGTAAATAGGGCTGCGCTCAGTATAACAATCCCCTCGCCCCCTTGAAGTAAGGGTTGTAATAAGAGTTGTCCAATGCCAGCACCAATCATCAACATGAAAAGTGGGATGAGATAAACAATAGCTGCAGACTGAAGTAGGCTTTTTTCAGGAAAGCCGATTTCTACAATCTGACCCGCTTTCACAAGGCTTTTGGTTTTTAATTGCCAAAACAAGGATTTGTTGCCAACCGCTTTGGTGACAATACCAGTGCCGCAGCTTTTTTGTGAAGAGCAGCTGCTGCAACTGGTTTGTTGTTCGCAGCTCAGTTGAACAAAGTATTGCTTACCTTTTTGTTCAACTGAGCTAACGGTAGCCAGCGCGGTCATCATTGCGCTGATACCTGATTGTTGAAAGTCACAGATTGAGCGATACGCTTAGCTGTCGCTGGCGGGATATCACCCACGACAGATACCTCTCTGTCGCCAATCACTAAGCTGTGCAAGGTTCTGCGTCCTTGACGTACCAACTGGCCTTTCAATGAGTGTTCGTCTTTGTCGGCGATATATACCGAAAAGCTAAATAATCCATCGCTGAAAAGCTGACTCTCGACCATTTTATCGGTCGCTGCCATTTGGTAACGGCTCAATTCTTTTGACTTAAACCCTTCTGGCACCCATGAAGCTTGCCAGTCGGTCTCACTCACCAAACCTTCAGGTAATGATAAAACCTTCGGCAGTTGCGCTTGGTTTAAGCCGCCCATGGCTTCAGCGATTTTATCGTTCACCACGTAAGAGATTGTTCGATACTGTTCCAGTATTTCACCATCACGGTCTAATAGGTCGGCACGTAGAGGAAGACTGGTTTTCTCGTCTACCCAAACCACGTAAGAGTAACGAAGGCCATCTTTTGGCACTACGCGTAACACTTGAGTAGTGCTGCCCGCTTCACGAGAACGCCCAACTTTTACAAAGTCGTAGTACTGATTCAGGGATTCGATATCTCGATTGATCATCGGAATAACAGGCGCAACCATACTGCCTGACTGGATCGTAAACGGCTCTGTACCCGGTTCGATGTAGCTCACTTCATTACCGCGACGAATCACTTCACGAACAGGGCCACTCAGGTAAACAAGGTGTGCGAGTTGTTGGTCGTCGTTAACCGCATGGCGATAAACAAGAGGTTCAATACTGCTCTTCTTGATCAGTATGTAAGAGAGTTCGTAATTTAGATGCTGACTGGCCTCGTTCATTTGATGCAACAACGCCTTTGCAGTTGTTTCCTCTGCAAAGGCTGTTGGAGACATCAAGCTGAACAGTGTCAGTGCACTGACCAGGATTTTCTTCATTCAATGTCCGATTCTAGATGTGCATCTTCCATAGGCGACGCATCACTGTTTAATCTTAGTTGTAGCTCATAATCTTCTAGCATTGCATGAACGCGTTTGCGCTGTTCTTGCAAGTTTGCTTCAGAAGCCGGTCTCTCTACCGACTCGCGGGTTAAGCTTACTGGCTCAGCGGATCCCGCAAATGGAATCGTCTGTAGTACAGGGAGCTGTTCTGGTGCCGCTGGATCGCTGCCACCATATTGTTGAACACCTAATACAACCGCTAAAGAAACACACGCTGCTACAGCAACTTGTCCAAACTGTTGTAACCACGCTGGAAGCTGACGCTTCGCTTGCTGAGGTTTTGGTTGCTCTTCAATTGGATCAACAGTAGGTTCAACATTCACTTGGTGCAGGTTTGGCATTGCACTGTGTGCAGGTTCATCTTCAAGCGCTGCTGCCACACTATCCGCAATGTTCCAATTTTTAGTTTCTGGCGCATCCCCACGCATAACGTCACCAATTAAGTGGTAACTCTGCCAGGTATTCATGCTTTCTTGATCAGATTCTAGATCTACAATGAGAACTTTATCGATCGTTTCACCATCCATGAGTGCCGAAAGCTTTTCTTTATCAGCCATTATTTTCACCATAATTATTACAAGTTCTAGCGCTGCAAAAGAGGTTTAATTTTCTTTTCCACCGCTTCACGAGCTCGGAAGATACGCGAACGTACGGTTCCTACAGGGCAATCCATTACTTCTGCAATCTCTTCGTAGCTCAAACCTTCAAGCTCACGCAGCGTCATTGCAGTTTTTAAGTCTTCTGGTAGCGCTTCAATCGCTCCAAAAACGACTTGTTTCAATTCTTTTGACAGCGTTAAGTTCTCAGGGTTCGATATTTCTTTTAACGCGCTGCCTGTTTCGTAATATTCAGCATCTTCTGCATCTACATCCGTTGCGGGAGGCCTGCGGCTCTGGGCAACGATATGATTCTTAGCGGTGTTCACGGCAATTCGGTACAACCATGTATAGAAGGCACTCTCGCCACGAAAATTAGGTATCGCGCGGTAAGCTTTAATAAAAGCTTCTTGTGCTACATCAGGTACATCACCGGAATTATTCACGTATCGAGAGATAAGATTACAAACTTTGTTTTGATACTTAACCACTAGTAAGTTAAATGCTTGCTTATCTCCACTCTGAACTCGCTCAATCAACACTTGATCGGTTAGCTGCTCGTTCATTCGAGCGGGTACTCCTATTGTTATAACCCTCACCTTCACAGATATGGGTACTAATTATGCGAAATGTAGTATTGACACCACCGTCTACAAGAGCACTATTGTGACTAAGCCAAATACCGAAAGTTCCAACTTTCTTAAAATTATTTGCCATTATTGTTTCACAATGTGATGTAATAAAAATAGCTATCCCTATCAATTTGGGGAAACTTGAGCAAAAGCAATGGTATTGAGCAATTAAATATTTCTAGATAGCTGTCTATATCTTGATTTTGCATAGCGTTTTAGGACGACTCTGGGGAGATTATAACAGTCTTACCGCGACTCCTAAAACAAGACAAAGTCAATTGAGAGTGGACAACTCGACTATAGCCCGGGATTTAATAAGTTTTATGAACGCAAACCGTGAACATCAGTGTGATGTATTAGTGGTAGGAAGTGGTGCGGCAGGCTTGTCATTAGCCTTACGCGTAGCAGAACATGCAAAAGTAATTGTATTAAGCAAAGGACCACGCAGCGAAGGATCGACGTATTACGCACAAGGCGGTATCGCTGCGGTGTTCGATGAGTCTGACAGTATTGAGTCTCACGTTGAAGATACTCAAATTGCCGGGGCTGGGTTATGTGAAGAAGATACAGTTCAATTCATTGCTGAGAATGCTAAAGAGTGTGTGCAATGGCTGATTGATGGCGGTGTTCCATTTGATAAAGATGAGAACAGCACTGATGGTCAACCTAAGTACCACCTAACTCGTGAAGGTGGACACAGCCACCGCAGAATCCTGCACGCTGCCGATGCAACCGGCATGGCAATGCAAACTTCACTGCAAGATAACGTCAAGAATCACCCGAACATCGAGATCTTCGAGCGCCACAACGCGCTTGACTTGATCACTGAAGATAAAATTGGTGGCTCGAAAAACAAGGTTATCGGTGCCTACATCTGGAACCGTAACCAAGAACACGTAGAAACCGTACGCGCTAAATTTGTTGTACTTGCTACTGGCGGCGCATCCAAAGTTTACCAATACACCTCTAACCCAGATGTATCTTCTGGTGATGGTATTGCTATCGCTTGGCGTGCAGGTTGTCGTGTAGCAAACCTAGAGTTCAACCAATTCCACCCAACCTGCTTGTTCCACCCAGAAGCGCGCAACTTCCTACTAACGGAAGCGCTACGTGGCGAAGGCGCATACCTGCGTCGCCCGGATGGTACACGCTTCATGAAAGACTTCGACGAGCGTGGTGAATTAGCGCCTCGTGATGTGGTTGCTCGCGCAATCGACTTCGAAATGAAGCGATTAGGTGCAGACTGCATGTACGTTGACATCAGCCACAAACCTGAAGAGTTCATCACCGCGCACTTCCCAATGATCCACACTCGCTTGATGGACTTGGGTATCGATATGACTAAAGAGCCGATCCCGATTGTTCCTGCTGCGCACTACACCTGTGGTGGTGTGATGGTCAATAAAGATGGTCAAACGGATCTGCAAAACCTCTACGCGATTGGTGAGGTTAGCTACACTGGCCTGCACGGTGCGAACCGTATGGCATCAAACTCACTACTAGAATGTGTGGTTTACGCGTGGTCAGCAGCAAAACACATCGTTGAGAACATTGAACAGTCTCAGTTGTGTGCTGAACTTCCAGCATGGGATGAAAGCCAAGTCACTAACAGTGACGAAGAAGTTATTATCCAGCACAACTGGCATGAACTTCGTCTATTCATGTGGGATTACATGGGTATCGTACGTACAGACAAACGTCTTGAGCGCGCAATGCGTCGTATTCAGATGTTGCAGCAAGAGACTCACGAGTATTACAGCAACTTTAAGGTGTCGAACAACCTTCTAGAACTGCGTAACCTACTTCAAGTCGCTGAGCTAATGGTTCGCTGTGCGATGCAACGTAAAGAGAGTCGCGGCCTGCACTATACATTGGATTACCCAGAGCTTGCTGAAGACAGTGGCCCAACGATTCTGACACCAGAGAAACGTCAATCGTAATCTGGCGCATTCGCCAACAATGAAAAGTAATCAAATGAAAGGGAGCCTAGTGCTCCCTTTTCTTTTATCTCACGGCTAATCGATTACTTTAGCTGAGCGAACGCATTCGTTGTAAGTTCGCCAAAAAGTGCCGATATTCTTGATCTTGGCAACTGTCTCGCCATAGCAGTATCGAGTGACCGCATTCAAATCGTAATTTTATAAAGAATTGCGCCCAAATCTGGTCGACGGACTTTAACTTGTAAAGCTGATCATTAAGCCGCACCTCACCATCACCCTTATAATCAAAACGCCCTTGAGCACTGGTGATAAGCATATGATTGGCACGAAACAGATTGAAGGATAAATAAAGACAATAAAGGCTGACAGCCAATGGAATAGAAGAGACAACGATGAAAAACAAAAGGCACCCGAAAACAGTGCCTTTTGTTAATAATGCGAAATGCGAAGGGTTAAGCTGGAGCTTAACGAACCTTGCTGAGGTTGTGTGCGACAATTTTATCAACCATTGATGCGTGACCCAGGTTTTCACTACGGCCGTGGCCCATTACCCAAGTAAACAAGTCTGGATCATCACACTCTAGTAAAGAAACAAACTCGCGCTGTTCCTGCTCTTGCAATGAATCAAAACACTCTTCGAAAAATGGCATGATGACTACATCAAGTTCTAACATGCCGCGACGGCAACCCCATTTAATTCGTGCTTTCTGCTCTGCAGTGTACATTGGCTATCCTCACCTATAATTTTTCTTTCTTGGAGTGTAACAAGTCATACGCTCTGCAACTACTATGTGGGTCACAGTCCCTATCTCAGCTCACAAAAAAACCTAGGCTGACAAAGAAACAGAACAGGATTAACATAGAGCCAAATAAAATTCTTAGGAAAGATAAAATGGATTGGAAAAACACCTTTCAGCCGCACGCTCATACGCAAAATGATTCGCTTCCAGAACTGATGATGACACATGTGTCAGACTGGAGTGCAATTACCATGGTAGGCGATGACAAAAAATCGTACCTACAAGGTCAAGTAACGTGCGACGTCGTGACTCTTCCTAATGATGAATCCACATTAGGCGCCCACTGTGATGCAAAAGGAAAGGTATGGAGTATCTTCCGCCTGTTCCACCACAACGGTGGTTATGCGCTTATGCAGCCTAAGTCTGCGATTGAAGTTGAGCTCTTAGAAATCAAAAAATACGCGGTCTTCTCTAAAGTCGATATTGAGCAAACCAGCGATGTGGTTATCGGTGTGATGGGCGCAGCTGCGGATCAATACATCGACTCAATTTCAGAGAGCCAAGGTAAAGTTCGTGCGATTTCAGGCGGTACAGCCGTTCAAGTCGCAGAAAACCGCTGGGCTCTGCTTGTAACAGAACAAGCTGCAGAAGCTTTGGTCACTAGCAGTTCTGCGGAGAAAGTCTCAGAGGCGCTATGGCAGTATCATGAAATTATCGATGCTCAGCCTCACCTAACCAAAGCAGAGCAAAATGAGCACATCCCTCAGGCACTTAACCTGCAAGCGATTGGTGGCATTAGCTTCACCAAGGGCTGTTACACGGGGCAAGAAACAGTAGCTCGCGCTAAGTACCGTGGCATGAACAAACGTGAAATGCGCATTGTTTCTGGCCCAACAGCGGAAGTGCTAACACTAGAAAGCCCTATTGAGCTAGAGCGTAGCGTGGGTGAAAACTGGCGTGGTGCAGGTCGACTGATCAACGTATATCAATTTGCTGACAACCAAGCGATTGGTCTAATGGTTCTGCCGAACAACCTGGATGACGATGTTCAACTGCGCTTGACTGCCCAACCAGAGCAAATCTGGAATATCCTGCCACTGCCTTACAGTCTTGACGACGAGTAATTACGTGGAAACAGTGATTACACAATGGCTCGATCAGCAGCAGGTAAATTATCGCCTGCTGCTGCAAAGCAAGCCAACTACCAGCATCGAAGAAACCGCGCAAGAGCGAGGCATCAACCCATCTCAAATGGTGAAATGTATTCTACTCAAAGACATGGGTAATCAATACGCGCTAGCGTGCACCGCTGGTGATCGCTCAGTCGATCCGAAGAAAGTGCGCTCGATTCTAAATTGCCGCCGCATGACCTGTGTCTCGTTAAGCGATGTAGAGTCTATTACTGGCTTTAAGGCCGGTTGTGTTGGCCCGCTTGCATTAAAGAGGCACATGCCGATCATCTTTGATCCCTCGATCCAGAATAATTCAACGGTGACTATCAGCTCTGGGGATCGAATGGCAGGTATCGCTCTGGATCCCAATGATCTCATGACGCTATGTGCGCCGATCATTGCTGAGATCAGTCGATGATCGGATCAATACAGTGATTGATCGCAAACTCTTTCCCTAGTTTTCACTAGATACATATTTAGTGTGAAGCTCGTCATAAGATAACTAGATTAAAGTTAAATATTTAATCAAAATTAAAGCATAAGTAGTCACAGATAAAAATCTGCGTTATTGTGAATTTACTGACTAGCCCCTAGGCAAATCAGTACAAGTGAATCCACTGAGTAACATCAGTATCCACTTTTGTGTAATGCATCTGTGACTATTCGCCCGTTTTAGACGGGCTTTTTTTTGTCTTAATTTTACAATTTGATTACACAAACAAAAAAATCCCGCCTATTCTTATACTTGTCACATTAACACTTCTTAATACCGAACAGGAAAGTTCACGGCAGTTCACTACTCAGTATTATTTTGGGGAGGAGCTCACGTAAAAATAGATATTTACTG
>NZ_MCYD01000825.1:0-49994 GCF_002876325.1 Vibrio sp. 10N.261.52.A1 | reverse complement strand
GATAATTAAGGGGTTACATTGTTATAATAAAAGCCTACCAATAAAAGGAATGTGGTCATGAAAAAAACACCGCTCGCACTTACCCTATCTCTCTTATCTAGCCCCGTTTTTGCTATTACTAATGGCACTAATGTGGACTGGCAAAATGATTTTGATGACATGGTAAAAAACAACTGTACAGGGATGGTAGTCGGTGGGAATCAAATATTAACCGCTGCGCATTGCACCGAATTAACAGGAATCACGTTTGCTAACGGGGTAGCGATGGACGCGAGCCGTCGGGATGACCACCCTAATTATTTGTATTCAAGCTCTGGTTCTCAATACGATGTATCTGTATGGACGCTACCTCAAATACCTGAGACCCAAAATATTCATTATTTTGCCAATTTGAACACACAGACCGTAGCTATTGGAGATTCTATTAAAGCGTATGGTTTTGGAGGGTATAACCCATTAGCGTATGCTGAACTTATTATAGGTAAATTATCTTCTTTAGCATCGACAGGTTTTGAATCAACCGCAATATCGGGCGACCTAATTCAAGGCGACAGCGGCGGTATATGGATGCATGGAAACAACGTTGTAGCTATAAATCGTAGCTTTAGCCACAGTCGATTATCATACGGCACAGACCTTCACTACGCGAAAGACTTCCTACTAGAAAAAATCAACAGTTGGCATTACCCTACCGTGCTCAAAGGAACGGGCACTCAGACTGTAAAAGTTCAGTCTTTACACCAAAATAGCGTAGTCGATTCTGCGACAAGCTCTGGTGATGTAACGATCACTGGCGGTACATGTCAAACCTTGCCTGCGATTGATGCTTTCGATACCTGTACGTATGAGCTCGATGTGACCGGCTCTGGTCAACTGCATTTAACCACCAATGAAGTGATTGATATCAACCCTGTGACACCGACTCCCGTACCTCCTCCAACAACGACACCAAGTTCTGGCGGCAGCGGTGGCTCTCTCGGCGTTTTCTCTCTACTTGGATTAGCTGTCTTCGGGCGTTTAAGAAAGAGATAGGTCTGATATGGATTACAAAATTAACGACCCTGTTATATTGGAAATGCTCGATGGTAATGATTGACGCGTGATACGCACCACGTACCGTCAAGCCTACGGCTATTAAGAAAAACGCATCATCGAGGGTATTTGTTGTACCACGAGGGGGCGCGGTGGGATGCAAAAGCCTGACGCTTTCACTTTGTTCAATTGTCGGCTTCATCTTGCCCCAACAAGCGGGGCTTATTGCCGTCAAAATGAACCTTATTGGATAATCTTGTGATACTTTTTGTCAACACACTCTTACTTTTCATTTTCCTACATAGATTATTGACCTTCTCTCATGCCCCTTCCGCAAAGGTAAATTTGATTAGGGGGATCAAAGGTGTCGTCATTTTAATGGTCGTCACTGTTTGGTTGATGCCGCTTCATCTCCCCTTATTCCTCCATGGCGGTGTTCTTCTTTTCACTGCGTGGATAGGTTTTGGGTACAGTGTAAGGATCGCTTTGAATGAACTCACCTTACTCAAGCTAACCCCGTCCTTAAAGAAAAACCAATACCATGTTCACCTTTCAACGGCGATCTATCCTTTTACAAGAGATACATACCAAGAGCTCGAACTGTTGATTGAACTGCTCCCAAAATACAGTGGTCAATCATTAGTACTGACGTCACCTTTACTGAGTAAGCACGGCTCATTCTTTAACATTGAACAATTAAAGCCACTCCCTGTGAGTATCGAGGCTTCTTATCATTCTTATTGGCGTTCACCGCTAGCGTTTCTGGTATTGTGTTATTACAAACACATCAAGCGTGAAACTATTCTTATGCATTCCTATTTATCAAGGCAATGTCGAATACATTTAACGTTGCCTAGAGTCGATGGTGTCTAAAGAGGTGATATCAATATGAAAAACTTGGCTGGTCATGACATTTCCCTGTTTCTTTTTCGGTTTGTTCTTCATCGTAGAGGGATCAATTTTGTCATGAATGAGTCGATTGCGGAGGATTTATACCCGGAGACCGAGCTAAAACTCAAACCTATCGTACACGCCTGCTCTGAAACTCTCTTGCGCTATAAAGACCAATGTTGCGGGGAAACCATCATGGACGGTAATCTATTGGTGGATGGTGACTTTGAAGTGATGCTATCGCCAGGGCTGGGCCGACATTTCATTCTGGAAGAGAAAAAGAACCTTTTCTCTGATGCTCATGAGATTGCTAAGTTGCTGATGGATGTGATGGACAGGCGAACGATTGAGATTAACTCTGGGGAGTATCTAGGCCCCCAAGCCGTGATCAGCTCTATCGGTCGTACGGGAATGAACCTTCAAGGGCTTGAATCGTTGGGGAACCGACAACAAAACACCTTTATCACTCAACTTCCTCAACTCACCAAGGATGTCCTTCCCGATGGAGTCAATGCTAGAGTCAGCTATGATCATCGTGGACATTGCATGGTGTTTTTACACGATAACTTCGGCGTGATAGGAAAGGTCGTACTGGTTGATGGATCCATGCCTAATATCATGGCTGAATTGTCTAAAGAGCGCTCAGAGCATGTTGATATCAAAAAGACACTGATGGAACAAATCCTTACCGCGATTGAAGTTGAGTTAATCAATCAAGTTTCGTCGTCGAGCTCTACCCTACGTTATTAAACAATATCGAGCGGTCAGGAAAGGAAGTGCGAAGTATTTTCTTTTCTGATTGCTGTGCAGGTAGGGCGCAGACCGTAGGACGGCATAGAGTCCTTACAAGAAGGCGATTTTCATAAGGGCCTTTTCAAAAATCGGATGATACAGAGTAGCTTCGCTCGCTAAGACACAAGTTCTTCCTCTTTATACCCTGACATTCATTACTTCTGGATTCATTGTATTAGAAATTTTAGCGAATATGGAAGAGGTTTTAGCGAGCACCTTTACAGGGATTTGATGCTTATGAGTCTGACACCGTATATTATGCATCACCCTCGAATAAACCACAGTTAATGATGCCAATCACGAAACCAAGCTTAATGAATGCCAATCTCAAACGATTCATGCGTAAACCCAAATTACGTATTGAAAAAGCACAATCCCTTGAGGATTTACTTAACTGCGCGGCTTTTGGAGTTCGCTGTAAAATGAACAAGCTTTCGATTAAGGTAAAAGACGGACATTTGGTCCCGCACCAATACACCCAAGGCAAAACTAAGCCCTAGTCGGTCTCAACCCACAACGCTTACCCCTTTCGATGCAACAAAAGATGAATCACTTCATGTTCATCCACATGGTCGACTTCCACGCGATAAATGCCGTTAGCTTGCACCGCTTCAATAAGCGCTTTTAATCGATGAGTTTTCACCGTCATCGCTAGCGGCTTGATTTGGTTATTGTCTTCATCAAACCCATTCTCAATGCCTTTCTCTTTCATATAGAGCGTGTCCACTTCAAGGCCTTTTTCTATGTCTTCCAGCATCGAGGGGAATTGATGCTGTTCAAATAGACCACTCAACATGATGTAGAGTTCATCCGCCTGTGAAAATTTAGCCTGGTACTCAAGGTTCAGTCGGTTCACATCCCATAACTTTTGCTCAAGGTTGCCGATGGGGTTGCGGCCAATGCTGAGCATGGTTTTGATTTCAGGTTTACACGTTGAAAACTGAGGCTGTTTGACTTTTGGTTTGATGAATTTCACGAGTCGTTCATTTCTTCTTTTCACTGTCCAGAACCCACCTTGCTTGCTCATGGTGCAATAGAGGGCGAGCAGCGCGTGGGTCGCGAGTGCATCAAGGGCTTGATAGTGTTTCAGGTTTCGGCTCATACAGTCATTTATCTGTTCAATTAAAACAAGAGTTTACCAGAAAAGGGCGAGCATAATAGAAGATAGGTGTTCTGTATATTTTAAAAGCCGCGCAGGGTAGCATATTTTATTTAAATAATCTCAATTAGAATTTCTTTATTTTGGTAATTCTAATCGAGATTTTTCTAAGGTGTTTTTGCTACGGTCGTCCCATCACTGACAACCGTAGGAGCGAGGTGTGAAATTCACTCTCAAAACGTTACTTAGAGGGCTACTGTTTAGCCTGTGGAGCCTAATATTAAGCGCCGCTTGCCTGTTCGCCTATCAGCAGGTTTTCTCACCGGTTCAACAGGAGAGCTTTGACTCACGATTGGACACACTGCATCAAAGTTTGGTGTTGGCGATGAATGAAAGCCGCGACAAGGAGCGTCAAGCGCGCATTGAGGCGCTGAACTCATTGCAATTCACGCTTGATGGGTTAACCCAGCGCCTCGATGAGCAACAGGGTGAAATTACCGAGCTCATCAACACACAATCCAATCAAGGTGCTCGCTTAGATGAATTGGGCTTAGACAGCAAAAAACTAGAAGTATTGGAGACAAAACTTCAACGCCTTTCTCGTCAGCCCACTGCAAAACCGGCGCCTGTGCGTGCCAAACCTGTCGTTAAGCCCACCGTAAAGACGCCGACCATTACGGCGCCTTTTGTTTTATTTGATGTGCAAACGCGGGGCCATACCCAACTGGCGATAGTCGGTAAACCTGGTGCCAGCACACTGGCAGAGTTATCCGCCCTTCAAGCAGGTCAACATTATCTCGGTTGGAAAATCACCGCCGTTAATGACCAACATATCGAGACGCTCTACAAAGGCCAAAGTACAACGTTAACGGTCGGGGAGGGATAAGGATGAAGATGAAGGTTTTCATTTTATGGGCAATGTGCACCTTACTGCCAATTTTCTGGGTAGGGGCAACAGAGCTTGAGCGCAATCAGGCCTCACAAACCAACATTGAACGTAACCAATCCCGCTCGCTGAGCGTCTCGAAAGACGCTCAATATTGGCAGTTAAGTCAAGCGGACTGGACGCGCTATGAGCAATTAATGCAAAGCCCACTCACCTATGACATGCAAGAGGCAAGCCCCCTAGAAGTCTTAGCTCAGTTTGCGCGCAGTGATACTGAACGTGCGCGTTTGGCTGAGCGTTTGGTTGCGTTTGATAAAGAGCGAACCGAGGGATTGTTAGCGCTGGAAGTGGCGTATCGCGCCGCGTGGGCGCGGCTCTATCCCAACTTAAAACCAATAGGCCCACGATTGCCAGAGCGCGTCGCCCTGTTTGTTCGCGCCAAGTGCGACACCTGCGTCGATGCACTTAAGCAATGGCGCTCTCATGGTGTGGCCGTGGATGTATACATGCTCGGAGGTGATGACAAAGCGTTGCAAGCGTGGGCCTCGGTCGCCGGGGTGCGCCACGGTGATGTCGAGAAACAGTGGATAACGTTAAATCACGACACGCGCGCCTTATGGATGACCCTGGCTAAAGGCAAACCTGTGCCCGTGGCCATTTCAGAGCAAGGGGAAGGCCAATGGTCGGTCGTGGCGTTGCCTTAATCATAAGCCTGTGGTGTTTCAGCGCTCAGGCGGCTATTCCGCCGCTGTATCAGAAGGTCGCCGCTCAGCACGGAATTCCCGCGAGCGTCCTATATTCCTTGGCGCTCGGCGAAAGCAAAACCCAACTGCAAAGCGGCGCAATTCGCCCTTGGCCTTGGACGCTCAATGTCAAAGGTCAATCCTATTTCTACGCGACATACCCTGAAGCTTGCCAGGCGCTGCATGGCTTTTTGAAATACACACAGATGGTGGATATTGGCCTCACGCAGCAAAATTGGCGCTGGCAAAAAGACCACTTTAACCGCCCGTGTGAGGTCTTCGACCCTACGGTGAATCTCAATCACGCCGCTGTCTTACTCAACGAAGGCATGCGTAAACACGGCAGTTGGGTAAAAGCGGCCGGATATTTTCACAGGCCAGGCGGGGGCGAGCCGGCTCGGCGCTATGAAGCCACCTTTGCCCGTCACTTACAACAATGGAGTCCCTCGTCATGAATCGCCGATTAACACTCATCACTCTACTCTTTCTGCTCAGTAGTCACGCCTTATCGGCCGCGGATTTATTGCAAGGCATGGTGCCGGTGAGTACGCCGCAGTTAACCCCTGGCAAGGTGGAACGACGCACGCTCAAACAAAGCGTGAGCACGCCTTTGTTTATCGTTGGGGATGACGCTTTATCCCATCACTGGCTCAGTGCTAAGCGGGACTATCTAGCGAGCATTGGCGCCATGGGGATGGTCGTCAATGTGCAGACGAAGGCGGGGTGGCAGCGATTCAAACGCTATAACTTAACGCTTTACCCCGTGGCAGGCCGTGACTTTGCCGCCGCTTTTGGCCTTCGCCACTACCCGGCACTCATCGAGCGCGGTGAGCTCAAACAATAATCATATTCACGACTTTTAATGAGGACAGCGCTTATGCCTACGCACGCTTTATCTTATTCGGATATTCAACACGCGATTAAAACCACCCATCAAGTGCTAGAGAGTAAGGCACTAGCGCCGGTGATTCTGGCGCTCGCCCAGCAAAGCCAGATGCACAACGTGAGCCCAGAGCACGCTTTGATGATGTTATTAAAATCTCAAGGAGAAGGTGATGAGCATTAACAGTGATAACCCCTTTGCCCAGCGCTGCTTACCTCCAAAGAGTCTTGAGCTACCGCCAGCTAAAAAGAGAAGTAATAAAGACAAAGTGACGCATCAAGTCAAGCGCCGCATTGAAATCCTCGAAGAGCGCTGCGCCTGGCAGCGAGAGTGGGGGATGACGTTAGACGATGAGACCCTGCAATGAGTGGTTACGCCGAAGGTCTGCTTCGCCCTGCTGATGAGCTGCTGAGCGCGGCCATGTTTAGCATGGCCGCTATCGTGGTGGTCATCGCCCCGCAAGTGTTCATGCTGGCCCCTGTTTTCGCGCACCCGCTCGGTTTTTGCCTTGGCTTGTGCGCGCTGATTCGCCTTAAGCAAGGGCTTTCCGTGCTCGGGTATCGCAAGCGATTACTTCGCATGCCCTATTGGGCGATGAACTCCGATGACATGCCGGTGTATCAAAATAAACTCTTTCTCGGGAAAGGCTTTCTAGTCCTGCCTCGCCATGCTCAACGCCTTTATGATACACGTCAAATCTGGGCAGAGCGCTACGTCACACCGTCTAAACTTTATCGCTTTGCGCGCACCATGGAAGCCAAGTACGAAGGAAAATGGATAGAGCGCTTTTGGTCTGGGAAACGTGTGATAGCCAGGGCTGGTAAAGGCTGGGGTATCATTAACACCTTTCTTAGTGCCATCAACCCGGTGAAACCTTTACCCCCGGTGGGGGGCGACTCTCGAATGCACGGCATCGGCCTTGATGAAGAGGTCGATTGTTTATTGCCGAGCAGCGCAAGAGCGGGGCACACCTTAGTGCTTGGCACCACAGGGGTCGGTAAAACGCGCCTCGCTGAACTCTTGGTGACGCAAGATATCCGCCGTGGCGATGTGGTGTTGATGTTTGACCCTAAAGGGGACGCCGACATGCTGCTTCGCATGTACATCGAGTGCCTGCGAGCGGGGCGCCTCGATGAGTTTTATATCTTGCACTTAGGGTATTCGGACCAAAGTGGACGCTACTCACCGGTAGGGCGCTTTGGTCGTATTACGGAAGTCGCGACCCGCGTTTCTGGCCAGCTCGACGGCGGCGGCAACAGTGCCGCGTTCAAACAGTTTGCGTGGCGATTTGTCAATATCATCGCAAGGGCGCTGGACGCGCTCGGCAAAAAGCCCGATATGGCGGCCATTCAACGTTACGTGACCGCCATTGATGAGCTGTATGTCGATTACTGCGTGAAAAAGCTGCCCTCTTATCACCCCAAAGCAGCGGAATTGGTGACCGCGCTTGAAAGTAACGTCAACGAAAAAAACACCCCGCGTCATCTGCAGGGGCGCAGCGCTCGCGTGGTCGCCCTTGAAATGTATTTTGGCGCGCACCCCGCTGCAGACGATGTACTGGCCGGACTGAGAAGCGCCATCCAATACGACAAAACCTACTTTGATAAAATTGTGGCCTCCTTACTGCCCTTGCTCGAAAAGCTCGGCACCGGTAAGACCGCTGAAATTATCTCACCGGTGCATACGCCTGGTGATGAGCGGCCCATCATCGATTGGCGCGAGGTCATCATGCAAGGGGGCGTGGTGTACGTGGGGCTGGATGCGCTCTCTGATACCACGGTGGCTGCTGCGTTCGGTAACTCAATGTTTGCCGACTTATGTTCGCTAGCGGGGGAGATTTATAAGTTTGGTAACGCGCCGGGCTTTACCAAGGTCAAGCCTCGCAACATCATGATACACGCGGATGAATTTAATGAGCTGATTGGTGATGAGTTCATTCCTATCCTCAACAAAGCGCGCGGGGCTAAATTTGTCGTCACCGCCTACACGCAAACCGAATCCGATATTGAAGCGCGCCTAGGCTCGCCTGCAAAAGCGGCGCAAACCAAAGGTAACTTCAACAGCTTGATATGCCTTCGGGTTCGCGAGCAAAAGACCGCGCAAATCCTCACCTCCCGCATGGCAACCGTGACCATCAAAGACATTGTGCCCGATACGGGCGCCAGTGATGCGCCCGGCAGTCAGACCGGGTTTCATTCAAGCAATAAAGACACCCTGCAAAACAAAGAGGTGCTACTGGTCAGCGATAACGACATCACCAACTTACCCATTGGCCAAGCCTACGCTGAGCTCGAAGGCGCCAAGATTTGGAAGCTTCGCTTTCCATTGCCAGGCAATGAAGGCGACCTCGAACTGCCAGAGGATATCCAAGCCTTAGTCGATGGGATGCTCCAAAAAAGTCAATCGGTCAAAAGTACGCACGACTGGCTGCACGACACCGAGCAGTTCAACAGCTGGATGAATAATGCCTACCTTGCGCTCGATGAAGATGAATCAAAGGCACCTCTTAATGAAGTGCAATAAAACCCAGGAGACCCTGTGGCAGAAAAAACACCGAACCCACCCGTAAAGCGCGAAGAGCCGACGCCTTGGTATGGCCTGCCTTTTGTGGCATTGGGGCATCTTTTCTGGATATGGGCGCTGTTGATACTCATCGAGTGGTTTGCGCCTTTTTGGGGACAAGTGACGGGGCAACACGCCAAAACCGTGTTAGTTGAGCACATCACCTTGCTGCAAAGCGATCAGCCGCATCTGGCGGCAAAGGTGATGGGACTGGTGAATGCGCTGAGTCAACGCATCGAGATACTGCTCAGCATTGAGTTTGATGGGGCATTGGCTTTTGCGAACGTGTATTGGCACGGCGTGGTGTATGTCACCCTTGCGCTGTTTGTTCGCGTCGCGCTGCTTTTTTTAAGTTGGCCTTTGTTCTTACTGGCCAGCTTTCTCGGGGCTTTTGATGGACTGGTCTCTCGTCAGCGGCGCACCGCCTTTGTCGGGCGTGAAACCGAAACCACTCATTACTACGCGCGCCGAGCCGTCTCTATGACCATGATCGGGGCCGGTTACTTATGGTTGTTCATTCCTGGGATTTGGCCTTTATCACCGACCTTAGTGTTGTTGCCTGCAGCAGGCATGACAGGACTACTGGTTCGCACCAGTGTGGCAAGCTATAAGAAGTATTTATAAGAACGAAGTATCACGCAGAGGAATAGATAAGAACTTTTGGAATTATACCCTAATTAAATCAAATAATCTCGATTAGAAATACTTTATTTTGACAATTCTAATTGAGATTTTCCAATGGCTTTTTTGCTAGCGTGTTGACGTCTTTCTAATTAGGAGTCAACACCGTGAAATGGCCACTTTTATTCTGTCTGAGCGTGCTCAGTCCTAACCTGTATGCCGACGTCGATACCGAGCAACGAGAGCTGGCTTTAGTCTCTTCACAGCTCAACACCCTCGACTACCTCATCACGCGCGCTGAGCGCGAAGCCGATTATCGCGCCGCACGTCAGTTTGATTACGATGCACTGCGCCTTGATATCCGCACCCTTCAAGCGGGCATCGATGCCTATTTACGCCCTGAGCGCAGCGCGCCAAAGCCTGTCACCCCACTGGGCGGCGACTACCTTTCGCAGGCGCCTCATGAATGACCCCCTTTTAGCCTTCGAGCATGGCGCCGGGTTTGAGGCCAATACGTTGGCATTGGTGTTAGCGGGCCTCACCAGCGCCTTGCTGATGCTCTGGATGCTGTGGGTGCTCTGGAGCGGCTTTCGCGGCATGAAAAACAAAAAAGTGACCAAAGAGGTGTTTCGCCGCTTGGTCTTTCGCGCCGTGTTTATCTTTCTCATCCTTCAATGGTTTTTATATTACGGAGTCGCAACATGATCCAACTTCGAGCGTTTTTTCTTTTTTTTGCCGCCTGGCTGCATAGCCTGAGCGCGATGGCGGACATCCCCACCAACAATACCCCGTCTCAGGGCGGCAGTGACAACATCTTAGAGCTCATTTACGCCTATGCCTACGACATCTTGCTTTACGGGGGTGGCATTTTTATTGCCTTCTGCTTTGTCTATTTCCTGGGTCACATCTGGGATGTATTCAGCAAAATCAAAGAGAAACAAGCCACCAAAAAAGACCTGCTCAGTGACGGCGTGATTGGCGCCGTGCTTTTGCTGCTGTCGGTATGGGGGCTCAACTACGGCCTTGATATTTTGGAGGGCGTGTAATGCACAGCGCTTCAACCTTAAACGTCATGCCGCCGTTTTACAAAGGTCTGTCGATGGGTGAGATGGGACTGCTGGTCCTTGTGTGCATGAGCCTCACGGGATTGCTGGGGTTGGCATTGTACTGGGCGTTTGGCGCACCGCTCATTTTGTTTACCGCTTTACTGCTCGGGGCGCTTGGCGCTTTTGCACTGCCCAAAAGCCTCATGCGAAAGCTCAGTCGCATCAAAACACACCATTGCCAACATTACGCCAGCAAACGCTTTGAGCGCTGGTTTCACCCAGAGCGCTATCACGTTGATGCGCGCCGCTTTGCCTGCAAACGCATCGGCTGATAAGGAGAAAACATGAGTCAACCACCGAAAAGTCGATTTCGCGCCTCATTGGCGGGGCGAGACAGTCACATCCGGTCGCTACGCAGCGCGCTCGTTATGATGAGCGCCCTCGCACTGGTCACCACATGGGGCTGGTATCAAGCCGGGCAAGACATCACGGTGCATACGCCGCCGGACTTAAGCTCAGGCTCATCACGTCCGTGGTGGGAGGTGCCTAAGCCCAATGTGTATGACTTTGCCGTCAATCTATTTGGACTGATTAACCGATGGCCCAGCGATGGCAATCAGCAATACAGCGAGAACCTGCATCGTTACACCGATTACCTGACGCCCAGCTGCAAAAAGGTCTTAACACAAGACTTTCAAAACAAACGGCGCACAGGGGAGTTGTCGGGGCGAGAGCGCAGTCTAGCGCCTATTCCCGGTTACGGCTTTTCAGATTGGCGCGTCACCACGCACAGCCGTGATAGTTGGACAGTACAAGCCGATTTAGAACTCAAAGAGTACGTGGATGGCACCTTAGTCAAACATAACTTCATTCGCTGGCCACTGCGCATTGTGCGTTACGACATTGACGCTGAGCGCAACCCTTGGAAGCTCGCCATTGATTGTTTTGATGGCCCAGCAAGAGAAATTCAATTCAATGAAGCACAGGAGAAAGAGCAATGATGCGAACGCTGATGAAAAGACATGGGGAACTGTGGTTGATACTGCTGCTGAGTCTGATGACTCATACCAATGCTCATGCCAGTACGCCTCGCGCCATGGAGTGGCAGGGCGTCCCGCTGCAAGTGGTGCTCACGCCAGGGCAAGAGACCATTTTGGCATTAGGCAGCGACGTGCGCGTCGCGCAACCGGCGCACTTAACACCTTACCTGTCCGTAGCCTCGCTGGCAGGGCGAATTTACCTCACAGCCACCGAGCCTTTTGATTCAACTCGCCTTCAAGTGATGCGCCTGAGTGATGGACTGCGCTTAATGCTCGATGTCAGCGCCAAAGCGGGCGTGGTCACCCCGCCGCAGGTTGACATTGTATTGCCAGGCAGTAAGGAAGAGGGCAATGACCGCCAGAATGGCGCCTTGAGTGGTTCCTCGACCCAGCGAAGCAGCGAGTCACATCGTTCACATTTGAAGATGGCACCGCAAGCCCTGTTGGTGCGCTATGCCATGCAAAGTCTTTACAGTCCATCGCACGCCATTGAGCCTTTGCCCGGTGTGGTGCGAGCGCCGATGGGACTGCCTCATGACATTAGCCTGAGCGCGTTCAGTCAGTGGCGAGTAAGCGCCAGACCCATTGCGGCTTGGCAATTGGGCGAGCAGGTGGTGACGGCCGTCAGCCTAAACAATAAGGCATCAAAGCGTGAAACCCTCGACCCACGACTTGTCACCCTCAGCCCTCGCTGCTTTGCACTGCGCTGCGCGGTCAGTTTTTCCCATCCTGAAATCGGGCCTGCAGGCTCACCCACAGCTCAAGCGACGGCGTTTATTGTCACGCTAGGGCCATTGGCTGGGCACCTGCTGCCTAGCCATTCACTTAGCCATGGAGGGGAGCAGTGATGTTAAATAAAGGAAACCCCGTCATACGACTGGCGGCGCTTATCGGCGCGACCGGCTTTATCGCCATACTGGTCATTGCAGTATTAAAGCCGTCAGACATCGAAGCTAATGTTGAGCCCACCGAAGACACGACTCCGGTCAGCGTGACGACGTCACAAACCCAGGCTCAAGTGCTGCAGGCGTTTGATGACAGCCCAACCGACACCATTCGAACGCTCAATGCCGCGTACTCAAAAAGTGAAGCCGAAAAAAAAGCCCTCTCGGACGCGTTAAAGCAAACGCAGCTTCAGGTTGAACATCAACAAACCCAAAACAGTGAGCAGGTGAAAGCCCTTGAAACCCAATTAAGTCAGCTCACTCAAAGGCTCAACTCATCATTAAGTACGATTGAAGAGAAAGTCAGTCAAAGCCGAGACCACCTCAAGGTGCGTCAAGCCCCAGTGCGTGAGGTGATAGACGTCTCTTATGACGACCTTGGCATTGATTCAGGACGACAGGGACTGGCCGTGGGCACGGCGCCGGGCGGCTATCACCCATCCGGTAAGGGGGCCACTCAAGACGACTGGGTTTGGACCGAGCCGCTGGATGCAACTCAAGACAAAAAAGGCAACTGGGTAACCCCTGCCACCCAAGCGGTCAAAAACGCACTGGGCGCAGCAGATGACGCGTTTACCAGCCAAACCGGTCGATTTGATGCCAATCAACAAGACGGAATGCCAGTGTACACCCTACATCGCGGCACTATGCTGGCCGATGCAGTCAGCATGACCGCACTGATGGGGCGCATTCCCTTGAACGGCCAAGTCACCGACCCTTATCCGTTTTCGATGATTCTAGGGCGTAAGAACCTGATGGCGAGTGGGTTTACCCTGCCGGATGTGCAAGGGGCTATCGTGACGGGCACGGTCACCGGCGACTGGAGTTTGTCTTGTGTGCGCGGTGTGGTCGAATCCATCGACTTTATTCGCGCCGATGGCTCGATACTCTCTTACCCAGAAGGCGAGGAAGCCGTGGATTCGGGTTTCGATGGCTCATCAATTAAAACCACTGACTTAGGTTTTTTGGCCGACCCCAACGGCAACCCATGCCTAACCGGGGAGCGCATCTCGAATGCACCTGAATACCTCACCACCAAAGGATTGCTTGACGCGGCCTCGGCAGCGGCCAATGCGGTGGCGATTTCACAACAGACCATTTCGGTCGATGGCTCAACCAGTACCTCAGCCTTGACGGGCAATGCGGCGAAAAACGCTGCAGCAGAATCAGCCGCCGCCTTCACGGGCACCGTTTCAGAGTTTATTGAGGCGCGCATGGGCTCAAGCTTTGATGTGGTGTACACCCCGCCCGGTACTAAGGCCAGTATTCACCTTCGAAAACCCGTGACACTGCGCGCCCCAGCGATACCCGTTCGCGTGCGTTACGACACTCAAACCCAAGGAGCGACGTATGAATTACCGTAACCTTATCAGCGCATTGAG
Organism: Vibrio sp. 10N.261.52.A1; assembly: GCF_002876325.1. Lineage (NCBI taxonomy): Bacteria > Pseudomonadati > Pseudomonadota > Gammaproteobacteria > Vibrionales > Vibrionaceae > Vibrio > Vibrio sp. 10N.261.52.A1. Next base: position 36,073 of record NZ_MCYD01000825.1, on the reverse strand, counting down.
CCTGCTCGGATTACTGGGCTGCTCAACGTCGCAAGACGACACTTTACCGAACCCTCAAACCAACTCCGAGCAAGTGTGGCAAAACCAAATGTCGGGCGGCGGTCAAGGTGTGGGGCAAGGCGTGGGGCAAGGCGGTGATGCGCTTAGCCAAACGCAAGGCGAGCTGCGCGTGCCTCTTGATATGACGACATTGGCGCAGCGCCAAAGCGACTACACCCGAGACAGCTGGCGTGAAGCGACCAACGTTTTTCCAAGACTGCCCAATCCCGATGTGGTGCTCTATGTTCTGCCGCATCAATCGGGCGCGCTGCCGGTGCCTGGATACAGCACCGTCTTTCCCTTGTATGAGCGCGTGCATTACGCCGCGCCCCAGGACAGTCCGGCTAATCTGCCCAAGGAGCGTTGGTAATGTTGAAAAAAATGCGTCATGCCATCACCCACTTTTTTACCGAAGGCAAAGAGTTGGAAGCCCCAGCCATCGATTACAGCGTACCGCCGTCGTTTGCGGCCAAACTGCCTTGGATTGAAATCAGCGATAAAGGTCTGGTGCAACTGGAAGACGGTCGTTCGATGGGTCTGTTTTTTGACATTACGCCGCTGGTTACGGAAGACAAAACACAAGCGCAGCTTGAGCGGGTGGTCTCAAGTGTCGCCCACACCCTCACCGCCTTGATTGACGAAGACAATCCATGGGTGGTGCAGTTGTTTGCCCGTGATGTCGACCGATTTGACGATGCGCACGAGACGTTACTCAACAGTGCGCGCGTCGATGATGCATTCACCCGCGCCGTGCTCGATGAAGACCGCCGCCATTTCGACCTAATAGGACGAGAGCAAGGTATCTTTGCGGTGGACGGTCGCCCATGGCGCGCCCGCGAGCGCCAGGTTCGTCTCGCCATTTATCGCTGGCTCCCCGAAGACGCCAGTGAAGCGCTGCAAAAAACCAACCTTCGCACCTTAAAGAGTCTTAGGCGCCGCCTGTTATCCCCGAGCACATTCAAAGATTTAGGGGTGGGCATCAAGGCCAGCTCAGGCGAGAGTATCCACGCTTGGCTCAGCCCCTTTTTTAATCCCTCTGGCATTGCGGGCGAAACCCTGCGTTATCGCCCGCCACGCAGCTTTATTGACCAAGATTTCTCCGAGCGACTGCTAAGAAGCGGGGTGCGCTCAGACGTTGAAAACGGCTTATGGTGGTTTGAGGGGGAGAAACCCATCGCCACGCGCGTGATGGAGCTCGACAATTGGGACAATGAGACCTTTTTAGCGGGCGCCGTATTTGGGGAGGTCATCGGGGATGAAGCCATCGACAAAGGCGAAAAGCGCCCACAACACGTCCTGTTCGATGAGTTGCCCACCGGCACCATGATGGCCATGACCTTAGTCGCGCAAAGTAAGGCGCAGGCCAGAGCGCGCCTTCGCACCGTTCGAGAAGCGGCGGTGGGGGAAGAAACGGAATTAGAAGTCATTCGAGATACCTGCGACAGCTTTACCACCCTAGTTGAAAAGCATCCACTGTGGCGCGGTCAACTGGCGTTCTACGTGCAAGGGGAGAGCGTCAGTGAAATAGAAGGCCGCACAGAGTCGCTGCGCGCAATATTCAACAATCGCGATCTGTCGCTGCGCTTTGTCAAAAACAGCGACCAAGAGTCCCCACTGGACAGTTACCTTCGCTGGCTGCCGATGAACTACCATCCTGAGCACGACGACAAACTGTGGTACTGCGGCTGGGTGTGGCTGGAAGATATGCTCTCGCTCTCTCCTTTGTTTGGCCGCGCAACCGGCACCGGTAGTGAAGCTTTCCAATTTTTCAACCGAGGCGGAGAGCTCTTCGGCGTCGATCCGCTGAGAGACCAACTCTCTAATGCGCACCTCAATCTATTTGGGCCCTCTGGCTCAGGCAAATCCGCGACCTTAGTGGGCATGTGTTTACGCCTGCTGGCGATTCATCGCCCAAGGCTGTTCATCATCGAAGCCGGCAACAGTTTTGGGTTGCTGGGACAGTACTGTGAACGTTTGGGGCTATCGGTCAACCGCGTTCAGGTGAGAGCTCATTCTAAAGGCCTTATGGCGCCGTTTGCCGATGCCAAACACTTGGTCGGCCAAGCCGTGCCTCACGTCAGTGACGAGAAAGCGTTGGACATTGAACATCTTAATGACAGCGATTCGCCAGACGATGAAGCGCGGGACATCTTAGGCGAGCTGGAAATCATGGCACGGCTGATGATCACCGGGGGTGAGCTGCGCGAGATGGACGATTATCGCCGCGCCGACTCGTCGATGGTGCGTGATGCAATTAAAGAAGCCGCAGAGCATTGCCATCCCACGGGCGAGCAAGTGCGCCCAGAGCACATCAAAGACGCGCTAGAGCGTTTTAGTCAAGATCCTAATAGACCTGAGCCCCGCCAAGCACGCGCACGCCTAATGAGCGAAGCGATGGCCTTTTTCTGCGATGGTCTAGAAGGGCAAATCTTCAACCAAGAAGCCGAGCACTGGCCCGAAGCGGATGTGACCATCATTGACCTAGGCCTCTACGCAAAAACCGGGTATGAAGCGCAAATGGCCGCCGCGTACATCTCTTTGATTAACCGCATCAACGGGATTGCTGAGCGTGACCAATACTCAGGGCGTGACATTGTCACCCTAACCGATGAAGCGCACCTGATTGTCACCAATGAGCTACTCGCGCCTTACGCCGTCAAAATCGTCAAGATGTGGCGAAAACTCAGTGCGTGGTTTTGGTTGGCGACGCAAGATTTGGCCGATTTTCCGGCCATTGCCCGCAAGATGCTCAACAACGCTGAGTGGTGGGTGATGCTCAACATGCCAGAGGACGAACTCAGTCACCTTGAATCGTTTAAAAAACTCTCCGAGGCCGAGAAAAATCTCATTCGCTCGATGCAATCGGAAAAGCACAAGTACAAAGAAGGCGTCATCACCGGGATGGACAACACACTAATGCAGCGCTTTTGCATTGTCCCGCCTGCGCTCTACCTGGCACTGGGTGAAACCGATGGTCCAGCGAAAAGAAAACGCCAAACCCTCATGGACTTGCACGGCATCAGTGAGCTCGATGCGGCGCTGCTCAAGGCCAAAGACATCGAACAAGCCCGGCTTGACTATCTGGGAGAGGAATAAGATGAGCCTCACCTTACTCATACACAAATCACTCAAGCGAGGGCTAGGTTTGAGCATTCTAGGCTCATGTCTGTGCGCGACCTCTGCCATAAGTCAGGAGGTCACCACCGCCGAGGTCATCGCCAGCGCAGCCTGCCCGGAGTGCCTGGATTACGAAGTGATTGGGGCGTGCGTGTGGATGACCTGCACCCCGGCGGGATGCTCCACCGACACCTCAATTAAGGTCAAACACCGTTTGCCCGATTTTGTGGTGATGAGCTACCCCGAAACCGGTGAGGCGCCTTGGCAAGACACCGCTTGGATGTCACCAGACAATGCCTATTCAGAGAACGGCGGCCACAGCGCGCGTCGCAGCGTGCAAGGCCTAGATAACACCTCGATGCGTTTTTACAACAGCGACGTCATCGGCCACCCAGGCGGGCAGACGATTTTCTCACTGCTCGCAAGTTTTGGTTACTCACTCTCAAGTCAAGCGATGCCGCTCATGCCGCATTATTTATCAAGCCTTGATCCGCTCGGTTGGCGCTACAACCTGCCAGACATGCTGTCCACTCAAACGTGGAACCCACTGACCGATACGCTCAGTAATTTTGGGGATGTCTATCCGCGTGGCGGCTTTGTCTTGCAGCGCCATTCGTTTAAAGCCGCTGCGCTGACCGCCTTTCGCGCGCTGCATGTGGTGACCCGAATGGGCGAAGGCCGTGTGTATCAACCTTTCGTTCCAACGCCGCACCCAGGCTTTTGGCCACCGGGTCCCGTTAAACCCAATAACGAAGAGACCGCTTGGCAAATGCTGTCGCCGATAGCGCAAACCGATGCGTCTGTTTGGCCACAGTTCGATGACAGCTTCACGCCTTACGACCCTTACGCGCCGCACATCGCCTCAGACGACCAGTACGTCTGGGCGGCGTGGCGCCTATACAAAGGCTGCCAGCGTCGTGGTAGCACGCTGATTGCCCACTTTGGAGAATAATGATGACCAAGACTTGGCCGCTCAAAGCGGCATTACTGCTCCCCCTATTGATGAGCGCCAGCGCGCACAGTTCGATAGGCACGAACGTGAACCTTAAAGCAGACAACGACAGTGTTCTTCACTACACCTTAGGCGGCGGGCCGGTCATCGCACTGCCCGCCAGACAAGAGCGCATCAGCCCCACCGCCCTTGGCGTCGGTTGGGACATGAACCTGCAGTGCGGGATGTTAGACCCATCGGTCACTGTTGAAAATCAGCTCAACGGTGTCACGGAAGGCTTTCAGGACATGATGGGCGATATGCTCACCAATGCCACCTCGGCGGTACTGAGCCTGCCAGGCTACTACCTGCAGAAAAAAGACCCTGGGCTTTACGATTTGATGACCAACGGCGTACTGCAAGGCAAATTCGATTTTGATGACGCCAGCAGTTCGTGTGAGGCCATGGTCGATACCATGGGCGAAATGAACACCGATAAGGCTTACGCCACACTTGCCCGTGCCCAGGCGTGGACCAACGCCGTAAAAAGTGGCGACGCCGTCAGAGCCAAACAAGAAGTGCAAGACGATATGGGCGATTCTGGGGTGACCTGGGTGGGCGGCGCCAAATACGGCGGTCGCAACCAACCGGCCATCAACGCCACCACGGATGCGACGCGCGCCGGCTTCACCTTATTGTCTGATGAATCGCAAAAAGAAAGCCACCAAGGCCTTTATCGCTATTGGGACAGTGAAGAGACAATGAGTGAGTGGGTGTCTCAAGTGATTGGTAGCCAGTCGGTACAAACCGGCATGGACAAAAGCCGAACCGAGGCCACGCCAGGGATTGGCCTGTCTCAAGAGGTAACGGAAGTGAGCACCACGTTAGAAAGTGAGCTTCGAGGCGCCATCGCAGAGAGCAAAGAGACCGAGCACTTTCCCAAAACGCTGATAGAAGCACTTACCGAGCGAGAAGTGGACAACAACACCGTATCGCGCATTGCCAGTGAGCTCGCACTCTCTCAAGCGATTGAAAAAGCCCTGTACGCCCGCCGCGCGCTGCTGACGGGCAAGTACGAAGTCAATATTGCTCAGCACGCCACGGCGCAAAAAGACATCGACAACTCAATTGCTCGCCTTGAGCGCGAGATTGACATGCTGCGCTACGAAGCCGAGGTCAGACAACAAATAGGCACCCGCACCGCCCAAGCGGTGGTGGATGACTACCGCTACCAAAGACCACAAGTTATCCCGCAAACACCCAAATCCGACTCGGTCTTTTTAGACAAAGACCGATATGACAACTCTTATGACAAGGATGGAGAATAATATATGAACACCTCAACAGCCCGACCTCAAAACCGGTGGCGCCGAAGTCGCCACGTCATCACACTGCTTTTGTGCTTGCTCGTCGCCAGCGCACTGGCTTTTTCACTGGACGGGGACACGCTATCAAGCAGCGCATACGCCTGGTATATGGTCGCACTGCGCATAGTCATCTACGGCCTCGCGCTGTGGCGCGCTAAGCGCTACGCCTTTGGTATCGCGCTTGCCCTCATGCTCAACGAACTCATCTTACTCACCCAATACGTCGATTTAGGAGCCTTCTCATGGTAGTCAACGATCCGCTTTCCGTCTTACTGACGCTGACCAGCTGGCAAATCTCCGGCAAAATCTTCATGATATTGAATCAAACCGGACTGATTGTCTTTATGTTGGCCGTCATTGTGTTCCAAGTGTGGTTTGATGTCGCTCAAGAGGGCGAAGACGAGGGCAACAAAGGCCTACTGAGCATGAACCGCACCGAGGTCAAACTGATGTTGGCCGGATTAGTGTGCTTTTTTGCAGTGATACCCTTGTACCCGGTTAACGTCAACACGCTCGTCATGGACCAAAATGCCAGTGAATCGTGCGGCGTGGGTATCAGCAGCGGCGCAACCCACAGTGACCAAAGCTCGTTAAATGGGGAATTAGTTCATGCCCCGATATGGTGGGTGCTCTGGCACAGTATTTCGCAAGGCCTGACCAACGCGGCGGTCTCCTCAGTACCGTGTCACTACGATGTCGAGCGCAGCATGCTAAAACTCTCTCAAATTGACATTAAGAGTGAGCAACTCAGGCAGGAAACCCAAGACTTCTACGAGCAGTGTTATACGCGAGCGCGCCTGATGATGAAGGCGGCCGCGCGTAAAGAGCGAGTCACTCAAAACGACTTTGATAATGCAAATTGGATTGGGGGGTCATACTTCCTTGGCTATAATTTGGCCGCGCCAGAGACCACCTATAATGGCTTACAAGCTGAAAACATCGTATTCAACTTCCCGTATAACGCAGAGCGAGACGACCCGGTGCAACAGAAGTATCGCCGAACAGCGGTTGATACCAGCGCGGCGTACCCAATGTGTGATGAATGGTGGGACAGTACTCAAGGCGGTCGCAGTGATGGCCAACGCGCCGGCTTGTTGTGGCGCTTGTTCAATCACATTGAAGACACCAACCCTGAATTGATTCATGACGTGTTGGACTATGATGGCTTCTTCTCAAAAATCATGGGCTCTGAAGTCACACCGGCCGATAAGGCGAACATGCTGGTTCAGCGCGTGTTGAGTGTTGAAAATCAATCGACCAGTGGACGCATTGTTCGTGGCTATGGCCAGGTGCTTGATAAGTCCCTCGATCACCAAGTCAGAGAAGTATGGAATAGCGCGGCTGGCTGGGCAGGATTACAAATTGGTCATATCTTCACCGGTCCCGCTTACTTCATTGTGCGAGAAGCGATGCCGATGCTGCAGTCTTTGCTGCTCATTGTGGTGGTGATTGCGAGTCCGATTGTCTTAACGGTCAGCAACTATTCGATGATGACGCTGATGTCGTTGTCACTCTCTTATACAGGGTTGTTGTTCTTGACGTTTTGGTGGGAGTTGTGTCGAAGTCTGGACAGTAAGCTGTTGGAGGCGGTGTATTCCATGCATGACAACTTTAATCCGATAACCGGCACGATCAACAGCATGGATGATTCGATATTAGCGTTTGTGATGATCACGTTTTACGTGGTAGTGCCCGCGATATGGTTTGGGGTACTGGGTTACGCCAGTTATCGCGTGAATGGGGTGTCGATGGATAGTGCTATGACCAAGATAAGTCAAGCAACACAAGAAGGAACAAAAACGCTACGAGGATATACAGGCAAAGTTTTGAATAAATAAATGAATATAGCGCTATTTACTTAAGTATTAGTAATAGCGCTCTTCTTCCATCAAACGTTCTTCTTCCATTACTTCTTCCGTTGCGATTGCTGACGCCGATAAAAACGCCCCTAAGTGTTGACTTAATGAACTATGATGGCCATCACACGACACTGATTTGTAACTCAGTGCTTCTGCATGTAGACGATCACCTTTCTCATCTCGGTATGCCTGACGCCATTTTTTCAGGAATGCTAACATTTCAGCCTCTTTTGACTCAATACGGTTAAATTACCATCAGATTACGCCTTTATGCAGACGGTTGCAAATCGAATATTAAGCTTGACTTATTTTCACACAGGTTACGCCCAATTTTTGTGGATAAGTGTTTTAATGTGTTATAAAAACATAATGTTAAGTTGGAATTCGACGAAAAAACGGAAGGCTAAGTCAACTATGGCAACGAAAATTCACTATGATATTCAGCAAGTTAAAGTTAAAAGCGATAAAGAAAGCGCTCGACTGACCAGTCAGTGGGATCAGGCTCTACAAATCTGTCGTGACAAACCACTCGGAGAGGTCGCGAGAGCAAGATTAGCGTTTAACCTTGTCGATTACATCACAAGTGAAGACCTGCCTTTTCGCTTACTTATCACCCGTGCACCACAAGCCATAGCTATCATCGGTGAAGAAACCCGAGTGTATAAAGAACATCGCATCATTAATGGTAAACAAAGCGGGATGATTTACGCCAAAAGCGAACAAATGTTGCCAAGAGAAATCATCTATACGAATGAGTTTGTGGCAACCCGCTACGTTGATGGGATAAAAACACCACTATCAGGCACTTCTCTCGTTGATTGCCTCAAGGCTGGAGAGGTCATAACACCACTCGATGGCATTCTGTTTTTAGGCTGTAAGCGCATCGCCAGTGACATAGCGCGCCTTAAAAAACTCGAACCAACCATGAACATCGAAATGAAGCGCATCGAAGTATCAGACAGCTTCACAGGCACGACAAGGAAAATGGCAAGTTACGAATGAATATCGAGGGGTCTGTTATTGCCTTATTCGTCGTGTTTCGTGAGTCTCAAAAATAGTTGTCTTGCATTCTGCAGGTAGGCATACACCAACATAATATTGTTATAGGCGGCTTCTCACATCCTTGTACGTCCCTATAGCTGTACTCAATGCGCTCACTTTAACCCACAGCTCGAAAAGCCGCACAAGTCATTGTGCAAAATCCAATGAACCCTTCGCAAGCACCAATATCATTGATATCGCGACATTGCTGAGGCACTCGCAAATACTGCACAACTGACTGATAATTTAAAGATTAACGGTCAATAATTTCAACTCTGGTACTTTGCCGTAAGATCAGAAAAATGTCGGGTAAGCGGTGCCCAAGCTTTTGCAAGTGCATAACCATCTTAGACTTATGATGCTCGTCTTTCGTCATATCATGCCCAAAATGCACGATTTTACAAAGCAGGGCTTGTTCTGTGTGATTAAAGTTTAACGTCAACTTAAGTAACGCCCGCTCTATCTGACGATAATTATAGGGCTTTGTTGACAGGGTTCTCGCTATGACACTCAACCCTAGATGCATAGCCATCATTTTATCAAGCTCACGCTGTATATCAGAACTGTCATCGATGCGGTCCTGATCATAGAAAGGGATTAAGTAGAGATAAAAGTGAGCAGGTTTGACATCGACTATCAAACGCTGGCGAACCGCCAACGACGAGGCGTTAGGATGGCGCTCTAGAATACGCTCAATACGGCGCCTTAACTGGATATCATTGTGTTGACTCATCACGCCTCAAATCAGGGAGTTACGATAAAACTATCTTGCCACACCCCATCTTGCGCTTGACCATTTTTTTATGATATGCGTCGTATAATGACAAGCACAAATGATAAAAACCTATTGATAATAAAGACATTTACCATAATAAAAATCACTCTTCCTTATACGTGACATGCCAGCTTTCGCAATAAGAGCAGGAGGGGAAAGCAAGGGAGCATAACCACAAAATGACTTGGTGGTCGTAAGATTTAGAGTATTTGATTTAAATGATGTCTGTCGGGTGGACGACACTTGTTACCAAGTGCCGTCTCCCTAAGAACCCAGCGTGCAACTTTCACTGCACTAGGCTCAAGCCTCTACAAAGGCATCAAATGATACCCAGCAACTTATAAAGCAGTGAGAGCAGGTTCAATCCAAGAATTACGAGCTGGCCTTTTGTGTTTCCTCTTTCCCAAGTATTCTTGGTATTGAGGGTCGAAAGGTGTCGCTGCGCTTCGGATCTTCACATGTCTTTCTATCGGCACTGTAGCTACCTGGAAAAGATTAAACTGGCAATCCATATCCTTTATCTTCTGCCAACCGTGAAACTGCCATTGGCCTTTTCGGTTGATGAAGTATTTCAAGGCGATCCAAGTTCTAGATTTTGTTGGATGTCGCCTTTTAGCCCAATGCCATAACGCATGAAATAGTTTGTGACCGACATAACTGAATACCTGTTTAGCTACGCAGTGGCGATAATAGTTCGACCACCCTCTAAGCTTTGGGTTAATCAGTTTAATAAGGTCGTTCACCGGTAGGGTAACGTGCTTTTTGATGAATCCGCGCAAGTTACTTAGGAACGTCAATGTGTTGGCCTTGCTCGGTTTGATGAGCAGCTTTCCTTTGTACTTCCTATGGTTGAACCCAAGGAAGTCAAAACCGTCGTTGATGTGAGTAATGTGCGTTTTCTCTTCGGATAACGTTAAGCCTCGAACCGCTAAGAAGTCAGCAATCAGTGGTTTGATATCGTTCTCCAACACTTCCTTTGAAGCGCAGGTGACAACGAAATCGTCGGCATATCCAATAAAGTTAGCTCTTGCGCCTTTCTTAAGCGCGGTAGACTTAATGCACTGTTCGAGACCCGATAACGTCATCAACATCAAGGTGGGGGATATAATCCCGCCTTGAGGCGTGCCTTCGTCGGTGTCGTAAAACAGCCCTTTGTCTACAAAGCCTGACTTTAGCCATTGCTCCAACATCCGTTTATCGATGGCGATGTTATCCATCAGCCACTGATGCCCGATTTTGTCGAAGCAAGCTTTGATATCTCCTTCAAGAACCCATTGTGCTGACCGTTTTTGACTCAAACATATAAAACACTGACTGACAGCGTCAGCTGTGCTGCGATTTGGTCTAAAACCATAGCTGTTAGGATCGGCAAGCGTTTCGGACACAGGTTCTAACGCTAGAAGATGGAGAGCTTGTTGGGCTCTATCAATCATGCATGGAATACCCAGTGGCCTGAGCTTACCGTTCTTTTTGGGGATGTAGATACGCTTGAGTGGTTTCGCTTGATAAGCTTTCCGACTCAGTTGATTTACTGCTTTCATACGACGCGTGTCTGTGTTCCAGACAACGCCGTCTATTCCAGGCGTTTTACTGCCTTTATTTTGAGAGACTCGCTTAACAGCAAGAAGTTTTGCTGAGCGAGAGTGAGTCAGTATCCACTGCAATGCTTTTGCTTTGCCGTGCTTACCGTCTCTAGTTGCCTTTGCGATACGCATTTGAAGCTTTAAGACGTTCGCCTCTACGGCTTTCCAGTTAATGGATTGCCACTGTGCACTGTCAGAAGATGCACTAATCTCATTCGAAATCATCATTTGCTTTTCTTCCTTAATAAAGTTCCTCAAACTCTCTCGCAACGAGAGACCAGTTGGAAGTGGGCTCACTTTCGTGATCAGACACAGGTCTGTATCTGCATCGTTACAATGCAGCCTTCGCTTTTTCCAACCTCCTCTACCTGCATCACTATAGGCCACAGAGGCTTTCCCATAGGGAGTGATACAGGCTTACCCTGTTCCGTATGCAACGCAATGGTAGGTTAGGTGCCCGCTATAATGCGAAGAGCGTGTCGATCACGAAAGAGCATGGGGCAATCTCTTTCCTACTCTTAGTGCCTTTTGGCGACAGCGTAAAAACCACTTCCGCTGCTTCCTAATATAACGCATCTTATGCGGATTCACGTTTGTTCACCATACTACCTGCCTAGCACTCACCCGATTTATGTGGTTATCAGGAGGAGCCTTCTCTCGCGATTTAGCTCCCGACAAAATAGTTTCTTGTCTTCGTTACATTGTCAGAGCCGCTACTTAATTCAGGCTCCTAGGCTCATCTGGTGATACAGATGGTCCATTCTTAACGCGATGGACAGCGCTGCATACGACCTCATGTCGCACGCCCCTTTATTGGTTAGATCAAATACTCCAACTAGTAAATCAGCACCCTCGTTGATGAATACACAACTGCATACCCATGCAATCTCACACTTCCAATCTCCAACTAAAATTAATAAGGTCACTTCTAATGTCATACAGGAGGAGGTCAATTATGTGGACGAAGAAAGGTCATTTAACAGGGCAGAAAAAGCCATTTAAGATCGAAGATATCTGGCGAATTCGAACTGGCCTAGAAATTGATGGCAACATCAAAGAGCTGGCGTTATTGAATATCGCTATCGATTGTAAATTACGTTCATGTGATCTGTTGAGAATGAAAGTTCGATATATTTCGTCAGGTGGTGTCATTCAGAACAGAGTTCTTTACCAACAAAGTAATACGGAACGTGAGGTTCAATTTGAAATAACTTCGCGTACAGCGCAATCATTAACACAATGGTTGATGCAAAGTGGTTTATCTGCGTCTGATTATATCTTCCCTAGCCCTCGTAAGGAGGGCAAGCCTATGAGCTATAGCTGCTATGACTCTTATCTATATGGAACCCACTCAATGCGAAGAACTAAGGCGACTTTAATCTATGCACGAACAAAAAACATTCGTGCCGTTCAGTTACTGCTTGGACATGCTAAGTTGGACAATACAATTCGTTATCTGGGTGTCGAAATGGAAGATGCACTAACTATATCTGAGGACATCGAGGTCTAACCTAGGTGACTAATCATCCAGCTTGAGTGTCACCATTGCATTGATATGAATTATTTTATTAAAAACAAATGTTTACTTTTATCTTTGAGGTTTAATATGCAGTATTTACGATAGCCTCTATGCCGTATTTATTCCTATTGATGTCGTGTTGAGTTATACTAAACCACTGTAAACTGTTAGGAGGTTCAAATGATAGCTGTCGATAGTATTTGCCAAAAGATAAAACGCTCAAGACGCTATGTCTTTGAGCGTAAAGATTTTGATGGTGTGGCAAGTTACGACCAAATTGGACGCGCTCTAAGACAGTTGGTTAACCAAGGTGAATTACTGAAGATCGGTTACGGTTTGTATACCAAAGCAAAACTAAATAGCCTCACGGGTAAACCTATGCCAACCAACCCAGGCGGTAGTGACGCGCTTATGCGTGAAATCCTAAAAATGAAAGGCGTTGATTTCGAGATGGATAGTCTATCTTTGCAAAGCCTCTCAGGTGAAAGCACTCAAATACCATCATCCGTTCATTATTCATGGAATCCTAAGCAGTTTAATCGCAAGCTGGTAGTAGGTAATCGAGTACTGAATTCACCGAGTTAACGATGAAAAAACTAAAACAACAATTCCTTGAGGTTTCCGATGCTTTAGCGCTAGGAAACCCAGCCATTATTGAAAAAGATTACTGGGTTGTTGCTCTGCTTGCTGAGCTAGAAAAACTTACCTTTGAAACTCACCAATTAGTTTTTGCAGGTGGTACGGCATTAGCCAAATCTAATGTCAAAATCCTACGGATGTCAGAAGACGTTGATATTAAACTGATCCCAAGTAAAGAGTTTGATGCGTTGAGTCGTGGTAAAAAGAAAACCGCACGTAAAATGCTTATCGAGCAAATAGAGCAGGCGATTGCGCGATCTCAGCAATTTACAGTTGAAAGCCGACTTGTTCGTGATGAATACCGTTATGTGGAGTATGAACTTAAATATCCACAACAATTCAACCAAGCTCCATGCTTGCGACCAATCATCAAATTAGAGCTGATGGAAACTATTCCGCTTCTAGAAGTAGAAGACCGAGGAATTCAATCGTTAGTTGCAGAGCTTTATAAGCAACCACAAGAGGTCAGCGCATTCGCTTGTGTTTCTGTTTACGCAACATTAGTGGAGAAAGTACTTTCTATGTTACGTCGTACTATGTTGGTTAAGCGTGACACCGAACGTAAAGATGATGTCACGTTGGTCCGTCATATCTACGACGTTCATTGCATTGATACAGCGCAGACGCTAGATATTGACTCACTAACCTCATTATTTCTCACAGTATTGAAAGAAGATATCGACCGCTTTGGTAACCAGCATGCTGAGTTTGTCGCTGCCCCTATTAAGGAGCTACGCTTTGGCTTAAAAGAGCTAGAAAACAACCCGATTTTCCGCCAACGCTTTCAAGACTTTGTTACGCCAATGGTGTTTAACACCGAACCCCATGATTTTGATACCTGCTTTGCCTCATTTAAACGCATCGCCGAATCATTGATTAAAACAATTAGAGTAGATAATGAATAAACAACAACTTGCCGCCAAAATTTGGGAATCGGCAAACCAAATGCGTTCTAAAATTGAAGCGAACGACTACAAAGATTACATCTTGGGTTTTATCTTTTATAAGTTCTTGTCAGATAAGCAAGTTCAGTTTCTTATCAATAACGAATTCGATGAACAATCAATCAAAGAACTCAACGAGCAAGACGAAGACACCCTGAATTATGTACGAAATGAGATTGGCTACTTCATCGCCTACGACAATCTGTTTTCTACTTGGGTAGAAGACGGACAAGATTTCGACATTGCCTACGTTCGTGATGCATTATCAGCGTTTGGTCGCTTGATTAACCCTGCCCATAAAGATCTGTTTGAGGGCATCTTTAACACGCTAGAGACTGGCCTTAGTAAGTTAGGGGAAAATGCCGCATCACAAACTAAAGCGGCGAGAAGCTTGATCCACTTGATCAACGACATCCCAATGAAAGGCAAGCAAGACTATGATGTACTCGGATTTATCTACGAATACTTAATCAGCCAATTTGCTGCTAACGCGGGGAAAAAAGCCGGCGAATTTTATACGCCTCACGAAGTCTCGGTACTGATGTCAGAGATCATGGCTGACCACCTTAAGGACCGAGAAAAAATTCAAATTTACGATCCAACCAGTGGCTCAGGCTCGTTGCTGATCAACATCGGTCAATCGGTAGAAAATCGTCTAGGTGGTGAGAATAACATTCGTTATTTTGCCCAAGAGCTCAAGAAAAATACCTACAACTTAACCCGTATGAACCTATTTATGCGTGGGATTTTGCCTAACGACATCATCACCCGCAATGCAGATACGCTAGAAGATGACTGGCCAATTGATAGCAATAAAACCCATGAGCCGCTGCGAGTGGATGCCGTCGTTTCAAACCCGCCTTATTCACAAAAGTGGGACCCGGAGTTTAAAGATAAAGATCCGCGTTATTCGCCATTTGGCCTTGCGCCAAAAACCAAAGCGGATTACGCCTTCTTGCTGCATGACCTATACCACCTAAAACCCGATGGCATCATGACCATTGTATTGCCTCATGGGGTACTGTTCCGTGGGGGGGATGAAGGTAAAATTCGTGAAAACCTAATAGAAAAGAACCACATTGACGCCATTATCGGGCTGCCTGCCAATGTTTTCTTTGGTACGGGTATTCCCACTATTGTTTTGGTGCTCAAGCAAACCCGAAACAACGATGACGTACTCATCATTGATGCCTCAAAAGGCTTCGTTAAAGAAGGAAAAAACAACAAGCTACGTGCCTGCGACATCAAGCGCATTGTGGATACCGTGGTTAGCCGCCAATCTCAGCCAAAATTTTCTGCACTGGTCAACCGACAGACGATCCGAGAGAACGGTTACAACCTGAACATTCCACGTTATGTCGACTCATCTGATGAGGCTGAAAGCTGGGATATCTACGCATCTATGTTCGGGGGTATCCCCAACAGCGAACTTGCGGCGTTAAGCCCCTATTGGCAGGCAATGCCAAGCCTTAAAGCGAGCTTATTTACTGCAACTTCTAGCGAATACTCCGCACTGAGCGTGGAAGATGTGAAAGCAGCCATCACCGCCCATGAGGACACCCAACGGTTTAACGGCCAATATAAACAGGCGTTCGGCGACTTTGAAGCCTACCTAAAGCAAAGTTTGATCACCGAGTTATTACAGGTAAAACGTTCGCGACAGCGAGGTATTATCAGTGATGAGATCTTCCGCCGTTTGCAAGGCATTGCCTTGATTGACAAATACGACGCCTATCAAGTGCTGGATGACAGATGGCAGCAGCTTGGGGCAGATTTAGAGATGATCCAAACCGAAGGCATGGACACCTGTAAAAAGGTGGAGCCTAAGATGGTTACCAAAAAACAGAAAGGCAAAGAGGTACAAGTACAAGAAGGCTGGATTGGTCGTATCTTTCCTTTTGAGTTAGTTGAGAAAACCTACTTTAAGGAAGAGTTAAAACACATTCAAACCATCAGCGAACGTCTGCAAACCATTAATACCGAGATTGAAGAACTTTTTAATGGCTTGAGTGAAGACGATAAAGAGTCCGCTTGCGTCAATGAAGATAAAACGGCTTTTGTGAATGGTGAACTAAACAAAGAAGTGAAGCAAATCAAAGCTGATAAAAAGCGTGGTGAAACCTTTGCTAAAGACGGCTTTGAGAACACATTGTTAGCCGTTTCAAAGCTGAAAAGTGAAGAAAAAACGCTGAAAAAGAGCCTTAAAACTGCAGATGAAACCTTGCTAGAAGCGAATAAGAAAAAGATCACTGAATTGACTAAATCAGAAATCGAGCACCTACTGCTACTTAAATGGGTGCAACCCATCGTACATTCATTAGCACAGTTGCCACAACAGCTCATCCAACGCTTAACTAATAAATTGCAAGCGTTAGCAGACAAATACGCCCAAACCTATCGCGATATAGCCAATGAAACCCAGCAAGTCGATCAGCAACTAGCTGAAATGATGGGTGAGCTACAAGGGAGTGATTTCGATATGCAGGGCATAAAAGTGTTACAGCGCTTTTTGCAATGCCCACAAGAGCAAGATGAAGCAGTGGAAGGTGGCCAGCATGAGTAAAGCAAAAGTGGCCTTACCTGCTGTGCGGTTCGAAGGGTTTAGTGGTGAGTGGAACTATAAAAAATTAGCAACTGAAGTCGATTTCTTTAGTGGTTTGACTTATTCACCTCAGAACACTGTCAAAACAAATGGGACTTTAGTTTTACGGTCCTCAAATGTTAAAGGCGGGCAAATTGACTTTAAAGATTGTGTTTATGTGAAAAATAGCGTGGTAAATTCCGATAATCTCCAAAAGGGTGATATTGCTGTCGTTGTTCGAAATGGCTCAAGAGCTTTGATCGGAAAACATGCAATGGTAACTAAGTCAATGCCGAGTACTGTAATCGGCGCGTTTATGACGGGGATTAGAGCCAAACAACCAAATTTTATTAATGCGTTATTAGATACCGCACTTTTTAAAAAGGCAGTGGAAAAAAACCTTGGGGCTACAATTAACCAAATAACTAACGGTGCGTTCAAAGAGATGGATTTTAATTTCCCTATCTCAACAAATGAACAAACCAAAATCGGCAGTTTCTTCCAAGATGTCGACAAGCAGCTCAAGCTACACCAAGACAAGCTCGCCAAGCTGCAACAGCTAAAAAAAGCCATGCTGGGTAAAATGTTCCCTAAAGCTGGACAGACGGTGCCTGAACTGCGTTTTGCTGGGTTTAGTGAGAAATGGGAAGTTGAGCCTTTGGGAACAAATGCCAGCTTTAACAAAGGAAAGGGGTTTACAAAAGGCGACTTGAATACGTTTGGAGTCCCTATCGTGCTGTATGGTCGTTTATATACCAATTATCAAACAATCATCACAGAGGTCGATACATTTGTTAGCTCTGAGAGCAAAGGTATTATGAGTAAAGGAAGAGAGGTCATCGTACCTGCGTCAGGGGAAAGTGCGGAAGATATTGCTCGTGCTTCAGCGGTTTTACAACCTAATGTAATACTGGGTGGAGACTTAAATATAATTTATCCAAATAATAAAATTCTACCTAGCTTTTTGGCACTCATCATAACTTATAGTTGTTGTCAGGCTGAGCTAGCGAAAAAAGCTCAAGGAAAATCAGTTGTTCATGTTAGAAATAGTGACATAAAAGATTTACTTGTTCCTATGCCTACTATAAAAGAACAAACCAAAATCGCTGAGTATTTCCAAAACCTTGACCGTTTGATCAACCTACAACAGCAGCAGATAGATAAGCTGAAAAATCTGAAACAGGCGTATCTGGCAAAGATGTTTGTGTGATGATTTTCATCCATTAAGTTTAATCGCTTGAATCTCAGTGCCCTCACATCAAATCTGGTGTAAGCGCACAAACAGACCAGCATAAAATATATATTTAGCCCCTCGCGTCAACCGCTGCAAATAGACGGCGGATTGCGAGCCAACGTCAGCAAGGACAGGTTGTGACCTACACCAAAGAAGCCTTATTCGAACAGGATGTAATTACCGAACTTTGTAAAAAAGGCTGGGAAGATACTGTTCTAAAAAACCTCACTGAAGCGGATTTACTGCAAAACTGGGCAGATATTCTCTTTCAAAATAACAATAGCATTGATCGCCTCAATAACGCACCGCTAACCGGCAGCGAGATGCAGCAGATTGTTGAACAGATAGCCGCGCTTAAAACGCCTTTAAAGCTCAATGGCTTTATTAACGGTAAAACCGTATCGATAAAGCGGGATAACCCCGACGATGCGCTGCATTATGGCAAAGAGATCAGCCTGCATATCTACGACCGCCAAGAGATCGCGGCGGGTAAGAGTCGGTATCAAATCGTTCAGCAGCCGAGATTTAACCGCAAAAGTGCCGTGCAGCATGACCGCAGAGGCGATCTGCTATTACTGATTAACGGCATGCCTGTCATCCATCTTGAGCTAAAACGTTCCGGGGTACCCGTGATCGAAGCGTGTAACCAGATAGAGAAGTACACCCACGAAGGCCACTTTAGCGCAGGCATTATTGCACTGGTGCAAGTATTTGTGGCGATGACCCCAAACCACAGCCTCTATTTTGCCAACCCTGGCAAAGATGGCCGCTTTAATCACGATTACTACTTCCAATGGGCAGATTTTTCTAACGAGCCGGTGAATCATTGGCATAAAGTGATTACTGATCTGCTTTCTATCCCGATGGCACACCAGTTAATAGGTTTTTACACTGTGGCCGATAATGCTGATGGCGTATTAAAGGTGATGCGCAGCTATCAGTACTATGCCACTAACGCTATTTCCAGCAAGATAAGTGGCCTTGACTGGTCGGTGAAAAACAAAGGTGGTTATATCTGGCACACCACAGGCTCAGGTAAAACCATGACCAGCTTTAAATCCGCGCAGCTTATCGCTAACTCAGGGGATGCCGATAAAGTCGTATTTCTGATGGATCGTATTGAGCTGGGCACCCAGTCGTTGGAAGAGTATCGCAGTTTTGCCGATGCCACGGATGAAGTTCAGGGCACGGAAAATACCCATGTATTAATCACCAAGCTAAAAAGCACCAAGCCTAGCGATTGCCTCATTGTTACCTCTATCCAAAAAATGAGTAACATTCAGGATGAAGGTCAGTTAAAAACCGCCGATATTGAGAAAATTAACCAAAAGCGTATTGCCTTTATTGTTGACGAAGCGCACCGCTCTACCTTTGGCGATATGCTAACTGACATTAAAAAAACATTCCCTAATGCGGTATTTTTTGGCTTTACTGGCACCCCGATTCAGGAAGAAAACCAAAAGAAAGACAGCACGACCAGTACGATTTTTGGCGATGAACTACACCGTTATAGCATTGGCGATGGCATTCGTGACGGCAACGTGCTGGGATTTGATCCCTATAAGGTGATGACCTACAAAGATAGCGATTTACGGAGCGCTGTTGCCCTCGAAAAGGCCAAAGTGAATACACATGCGGAAGTGTTTGGCGATCCAGTAAAAGAAAAAGCTTACGATAAGTACATGGACAGTGCACGAGTGCCCATGGCTACGTCCGAGATTAACGGCAAAACCGTGCGTGGCATTGAGACATTGCTGCCAGCCAGTCAATATGACCGCATCGAGCATAAGCAAAAAGTGATGGATGACATACTGGGCAACTGGACACGATTCAGCCGCGCCAACAAGTTTCATGGTATTTTTGCCACCCATAACATTCCCGAAGCGCTGGAATATTATCGCCTATTTAAGCAACAAGCCCCTCACTTGAAGGTTACAGCTCTGTTTGACCCGAATATTGACAATAAAGGCGGCGCGATAGTAAAAGAGGCCGGCTTAACCGCGATTATTGAAGATTACAATAACACCTACAACACCACTTATACCCTGCCAACCCATGCGCAGTTTAAAAAGGATATCGCGGCACGACTCGCCCATAAAAAGCCTTACCAACACGCAGAGCAGCAACCAGATCAACAATTGCACCTGTTGATTGTCGTTGACCAAATGCTGACGGGGTACGATTCAAAATGGGTAAATACCCTCTATCTGGATAAGACGCTGGAATACGCCAATATCATTCAGGCGTTTTCACGCACTAACCGTCTGTTCGGTTTGGATAAACCTTTCGGGAATATCCGTTATTACCGTAAACCACATACCATGGAGCAGAACATCAATAAAGCGCTCAAGCTTTACTCTGGGGATCGTCCTTTTGGTGTCTTCGTCGATAAGCTGGAAGATAATCTTAATCACCTCAACGAGGTGTTCGCAGACATTGAAGTACTGTTTAACAATGAGCAAATCACGTACTTTGGGCAACTGCCGAAAGACGAGGCTGTTCAAGCTAAGTTTGCGAGCTTATTCAATGAGTTCAATAAGTATTTAGAAGCGGCCAAAGTGCAAGGATTCGACTGGCAGGAAAGCAGCTATCAGTTTGAGGATACGGGCAGTGCGGTAGATGTGGCCTTTACCGAATCGCAGCATCAAACCCTATTGCAGCGCTATAAAGAGCTATCATCTGGTGGTGACGGTGGGGGTAATGAGCCCGCCGTACCTTACGCCATTTTGGGTTATTTGACAGAGCAAAACACGGGGCGAATTGATCATAACTATATGAATGCGCAGTTTTCTAAGTTTCTAAAACAGCTTAGTCAACCCAATGTTACGCCTGAGCAGATGCAACAAACGCGAGATGAGCTACACAAATCTTTTGCGAGTTTAAGTCAAGATGAGCAAAAGCAAGCCCATAAACTGCTTATTGATGTACAAGCAGGTAACTTGATTATCGAATCCGGTAAAACGTTGCAGGACTACATTACTAGGGCGCAAGTAGAAGAAGAAAATGAAGCTTTGCTAATTATTGTCGATGCGTTGGGGCTAGATGAGCAACTGCTAAAATCATTGAAAACTGGTCAAGTTACAGCGGCAAACCTCAATAATTTTGGGCGCTTTGACACGCTGAAAGCCAGTGTCGATAAAGCCAAGGCAAAGGCTTACTTGGAAGCAAAGTTAGATAAAACGTTACCACCACCTAAGGTGAACATCGAACTGGATAAGCTTCTAAGAGAGTTTGTTTTACAAAAAGAAGATTAAAGTACAATCCCATATGATTTTTATGCAAAAAAACAGCCTATAAAATCACAGCATTTGTTGGTGGAAAAATAAAACCCGAGTTAACATATTTACTCGGGTTTTTACTCTAACTGATAATTGTCCATTTATTGAGAATTGTTAGTTGCCAATAATCACCTAGTTTCATATAATCATACGCGCATACTTCGCTTGAAATATTTTAATACCTACTTTGCCCACTCTCATCCAGTCTGACAGTGGGCTTTTTTTACCTTGCCATACCAGTATTATTCATTAATTGCTAATTTAGGAAAGTCACAGACTCATTTTCAGATTTTGTACAATTTCCTTTGGCATTGAAGAGTGGCCAATGTGTAAACAAGCGTCACGTATGGGCGGGAGATGGTTCGTAAAGTAGGCGCGCCTTAGCTTGCATAAGAACAAACTAAGACGCGAACGCATCATTGAGTACTAAGGCTTAAATAATACGATGCGCATTCAAAATGTAACTGAAAAAATCGGACAATTCCAGACCTACTAAAATTCAATTGCCATCAACCCTCTGTGCCCCTTTTGCGAATGCCTGAGACTTTGACTTGAGAGCCCCAGGATGGAGCAAATACGCTCAATTGAAATCGGTTGATTTGACACCATGTAAAGAGTTCTGTATCTATAATTGACTCATAATGACCAAAAATAAAGGCAGCTCCATTCCCAATAAATGTAATCTAGTCTCATTGCAAGACTTAGCCCGCTGGAATCAAGATAAGCGAATAGGGCGACGTACAAAACACAATAAAGAGAATGTTGTCAATCAACAGTACTACGTACCACAAAACCGTCTAGAGCAAGCTCTAGTGGATTATGCGTCTGGTCAGTTTCGATTTAAAAAAGAGGTCGCTAAAAAGTACAAAATGTCAGCACAAACCTTGGTTCGTCATGCCAATCTTCGGGGGATCAGTTTCATTAAAAAAGACGCAGAGGACTAAATTGAAACCAAATAAGCCCTAGTAAATCTATTTTAATATCAATACGAAAGAGTGCTATGCCTTTCCCTAAAGATACAAACGAAACGTTTATTAAAAAAGCCATTAAGCAATGGGGCAACCGTTACGACTACTCTCTTGTTCAGTATGTGAACAGTCGAACGCCTGTTATTATTCTTTGTAACAAGCATCAGCAAGTGTTTGAACAAACCCCTAAAGCCCATTTTGCAGCGAAACGCCATTGCTGCCCACTGTGTTATCAAGAGGTGGTGGGAAGTTACCAAAATGAGTGGCGATTACAGAATAAGTCAACCTCAATTGAACCCAATTTAGGTAAATTGACACCCATAATAGAGAGTATCTTTCGTGATATTGAGTCATAGGCTAAGTGACACATAATATCTTGACAATTCTGAAGTACTCCATAGTTTGTTAATGTCCGGTTTTATGAAACGAATTTTTGTTCCTAAACGTTTAAAGTTATAACTTTAAGTTGATGTGTGTAAACACAAGTCCAACTTACGTCTCCTTGGTGCAGACGTAAGTTACGTTAATTCATTGTTATTTTTAACGTTTCATTCTACTAATCGATTGAGTTTCAAGTACAATTGACCTCACCGATGATCTTACATCGGTTTTGATACTGACTTATATTCAAGGATTTATATATGAACAAAATGTTAATAGCAGCAGCTGCCTCTTCTGTATTTCTACTTGCTGGTTGTTCTTCGGGCCCAGATGAAGAAACCATTACCAAGATGAACGCTCTAAACGATCAAGTAAGCCAGCTAAACCAAGATGTACAAGCCCTGAAGGACGAGAAAGCAACACTAACCTCTGAAGCTCAGCGAGCTAAAAGCACCGCAGAAGTCGCTCAAGAAGAAGCGGCTCGCGCAAACGAGCGAATCGACAACATAGCACAGTCTTACACTAAATAATTCTGCCATTATACCTCCCGTGGGGAGGTATTTTCATCTACAGTTAAAATTCAAGTATATTTCCTTCTCTTCCAATAAGACGGATTCTAGTGCCCTTACAATTAAGAAAAAACACCATTAGCTTAGCAAACACAAAAGCCAAAAAAGTGCTCATAATGAACTCAAAAGGAGGGGTTGGAAAATCAACGGTTGTCATCGGCATAATCAGCCAGCTTTTAAATCAAGGTTATAAAGTCGCCCTTATCGATTTTGACAAACAAAAGTCGAGCCACGATTGGGCAATAAACATAATTCCAGGATTTGTAAGCGCATACACCCCCTCTTTTTATAGCTTGTCTGAACTCACTTTGAAAATCCGAGTACCGAAAGACACAGACTTTGTGATCGTTGATTCTCCGTCTAACTTCACACAAGGGGAAATGGCGAGGTATATTCATTTTATGGATGGTGTCATCATTCCAATGGCTCCCTCACCAATAGATCTTCATGCCAGTTTGCCATTTATAAAATCGTTACTTGACTCAAAGGTGTTAAGTAGGAAGAAGATCTCTTTATCTTTTATAATAAATCGATGCTACTCTCACGATGAAAGATTAAGAAAAGTTCACCACCTACTCAGTTATTTCAGACACTATCCGACGATTGGAGTGGTCACCGAAGATCGCTGTTATCAAGATGCTTTTTACAATAGAACTGTGCTTACGGGAACTCATGACAAAAATACGTGGGATAAGATAGTAAACTGGATACAACGCTTACCTGGCAAGTAATTGATTGCATGTTTGCCAGGCTGGACACCAACACAAAATTACATTTTGTGTTCAGCTCTTAATGCATTTCACACCTTATGAGCTACTCAATCGAGTGTTCGTCATAATTACAACGCTCAACGGTTACTCGATCTAACCGTCTAGGTTCAAGAAAATCAATTAACTCGTCATTTAACTGGCAAATTCGGCACTGTTCACCACAAAATAATTCCTGAGAAATAAAGTGTTCATTAACTAACTGTGACACTACCGCTTCAGCTAAATCATAAACCCTTGTATCTTGCTCTGAAGATACACCTAAAAGACGATTAAAAGTCTTAACAATATCAAGTTCTAGTGCATTCATAAAACGGTTATCCATTCCTACGTTATATTCCAACTTAGAAAAGTCGTGCAAACCCTTACAATACCACCTCCTTCACCAACACAAAGTGGTTGACACGCTTCCTACCCTCTTTTAACCTAAATAGTTCAAACGTTGAATACTGACGCACCAGTATTAAGCACACGGGTTTAACCGCCCTTAAATGGCTCTCTGAAACGTGTCGCGACTTCTTTTTAAAGAAGTGAAAGCATACTGATAATCCATCAGCTACCCCTCACCACCCATAGGAAACCTTTCCTTTGGGCAAGTGTTTCCTTGTTTTATAACAGGAGAAACACATGGACTACATAACCCTACTCGATAACTTCGTTTTTTGGGGCATCTTTCTATCGGTCTTTTGGCTGGTTTGGAAAAGTCATGCACCCATGACGTTTTTTGCTGCGCATTGGACACTGCTTCAACGCAACGCTGCGCCGATCCTTCGCATGAAGTTCGCACGCCGAAGACGTTAACACTCAAACTATCTTGCCGAATCACCTCACCTTTTTAGGAGCTTTCTCCTAAAGGGGTCGCTCCTTTTTTATTAGGAGCGATTATGAGTCAAACTACCCCACCGCTATTTGGTCACTATGTACTTAATGACGCCCTCGATCCATCGGGCTTTATTGATATCACATCCACAGCCAAGGACGCGGGCTTTTACTTCCCGTACACCGGCATCAGTCAACAAGCGTACTTTCAAGCGGTTGATGTGCCGGACGTTATCATTGAGTGCAGCAAAGAGAAGCTCACCCTTCAATTGCTGAAACTGGCGCGGCGAGCCGCCCGTAAAGTACCGGCTCAGTCGCAGGTGCCCTTTACGGTGTGCCAACCACCCAGCCTCGATAATCTGTACGTCAACCGCTCACTCGACTTAATTGCGAGCATTGAGCGAGACCGACACGATCAACCTATGCTCATCATCACGACCAAAGAGGACGAGGTGCACGACGCATAATCACTGACCGTCAATACGGTGGTGCTTTGCACCACCTTTACCCATGAGGGGGCTCCCCTTCATGGGTGCTCCTTTTTATTAGGAGCACCTGTATGCGATACCAATCCTCCTATGGCCAAGGCAAATTGCAAGAGCTGCAAGACGCCCCTGGCGAATACTACCAACTCACCGAGCCGGTGAGCCCCGATGAACTGCTGGATATGGCAAAAGCCATCGCCATCGACCGTTTATCACGCGGCGTCACCTTAGACAGCCCGGAGCAAACGAAACGCACCCTCAGTGGTTTACTGCAGGGGATGGACAGAGAAGTCTTTGGCGTACTCTTTCTTAACACTCAACATCAGTTGATTGAGTTTGAGATATTGTTTTATGGCACCGTTAACTCGGCCAGTGTCTATCCCAGAGAGGTCGTGAAACGCGCCCTACTCTGGAATGCCACCTCGGTCATTTTATGTCATAACCACCCTAGCCTATGCAGCGAGCCCAGTCAGGCGGACCGGCGCATCACACGGCAATTGTCGGATGCACTGGCACTGATTGACGTGCGCATCCTCGACCACTTTGTGGTCGGTGAAACCGTCACCTCGTTTGCTGAGCGCGGCTGGCTTTAACTTTTACTATTCCCTAACCGGAGAGGTCTTCCGGTGGGAGGCCTTTTGACGTTTAACTCAGGAGGCCAACATGGTCCAAGTACCCGGCACACTCACCATCAAAACCGTTAGCGGGCGTTATGGCGACTTTAACGTCGCCATGCTCGATACCGACATTGGTCAATTCTCCGTTCGAGACGCGGTCTTAGATGAATACAGCGAAGGCACCTATCAAGGCACCTTTGGATTACAACGTATTTATCCGGGCAGCTATCAAACCAGCAACCGATTTGTGATTGAAACGCGCGCCGAGCTTAACGGCATTTGGCTCAGTGATTACAAAGAAGAGGCGCTGCCACGAGACGAGCCAATGGAAGAAGATCCGTTAGCCAAAGAGCGCAAGGCGCAGCAACAGCTGACCGAGCAACGAGACGTGGCCAGTCAGGCGTTGGCGTCGTCCCAAGAAACCCAAGAGGACTTAGTCAGCTTGTTTGGGGCGCTGTGGCCATTACCAAGTCACATTGGTGACATCGTCAAACTCACCCCAGAAGTGGGGCGAGAAGTGATGGGCAAGCAACTGGCTTACCTCAAGCGTCGCATCAATGATGAACGCGTGTGGAAGTTTGAGCCCAAAGCGCAGCATTGGATGCGCCTTCGTCTTGATGAGGAGGCAAGCTAATGGCCGTGATGCACCCGCGCGTGGCGCACAACTACCTCAAGGATGGGTATTACCCCACCGATGAGGCGACCTTAGCAGAGATAGCCAAGCGACTGCGGTTCAAAGCGGGCACTCAGCACTTACTCGACCCGTGTTGCGGAGAAGGCAAGGCGCTGGCTCAGTTGGCGAGTCACATCGCCCACCATGAGCAGAGCGTACTTCACACCTATGGTGTGGAGCTGGATGAGGCGCGAGCCGTCAGTGCCAGTCAGTGCCTCGATTCGGTGCTGCGCAGCAATGCGTTTGACACACAAATCGGCTCAGGCAGTCAGACGTTGCTGTTTTTAAACCCGCCTTATGGCGCGGTGGTCACCGACCAAGTGGACAAGCAACATCGTGACATGGCCAGACTGGAAGTGCAGTTCACTCAACGCCTGCTCCCCACGCTAAAGCGTGACGGCGTATTGGCGTTGGTGGTGCCCTACCCCTCTCTCTCGCCTGCGTTTAGTCGTTATCTTGCAATGCGGCTACGACAGGTCGAGGTGTTCGCCGCCTCAACGGGCCGCTTTAAACAAGTGGTCATCTTAGGGCGCAAAGCGGACATGAGAGGGCCAGAGCATCAAGCGGAGCGCACACAAACAGCGACCCAATTGATAAGCGCTGGCGAAGGTAAGGCAATACTGCCTCACCCCGCTCGACCGTTTGAGATAACTCCGGTCAATGACGCGCCATTTCGTTTTGAAATGATACGGCCAGACACCGGGCAACTTGAGCAAGCGTTTGGGGCGCATGGGGGGCTTTGGCCCACCTTTGACACCCAATTTAACCTCGCGAGGCACCATCAAGTGCCTCGGCCGTTAAGAAAACTGTCACCCTGGCATTTGTCGTTGTCGCTCGCGGCGGGACAGATTGCCGGCAAGGTGCACAGCAACGATGGCGCTCAGACCCTGCTGGTCAAAGGCGGCACTCAAAAGGTGCAGCGCACCGTGACCACAGTTGATGAAAGTCAAACCATCACCACCGTGATAGACCAATTTCAACCGCTCATTCGAGCGATTGACCTCACCCCGGGTGAGCGCTTTGGTTGCATCGTGGTCATACAATAACTTCACTGCCCGTCAGGCGCTTTTCCTGACGGGAAGGCGCCTTATTTTTTAATAAGGAACCTAACCATGAAGACTCCACTGATTTCGCTCGATAACGGGCTTTATCTCGATGCGGTGGTCACCACCACTGATAACCAAGTGCAATTTCTCTCCGTATGGGGACGCGATGGCGCCATGCAACACTTTTTCGCCGCGCTCACGCTACCGATGAGCGAGGGCGGAATACGCGTCATGACCGTCAAATTGCCAGGCGGTAATCTGGTGCTCGACTTTGCCCAGGCGAAGTCACTCACCAAGCGTACTACGCGGTTACCCAAACACACCCCTGTGGGCGAATGGGTGCATACCTGGCTGATTCATCCGTCGTTACTGAAACCTAGCGGTCAAAGTATGACAGTGATGAGTCAAACCCCGCTTTCTCACACCGCGTTGTGGCCAACGCTCAAGCAACTGTGTCATTTGCCGTTACTAGAGCATTGGCAACCGGCCCTGCAACCGAGACTGCAATCCATGATTCATGAGCTGCCCGCTTATGGGGTGTTTGCGTATCACTTGGACTTGCAGATTGATGTGATGGAGCCCTTAGTCAGTGAAGCGCTGCAGCAAGGCGTGTTAACCGTACCGCAAGGAGCGATGCGATGAGCGACTCGACAGAAATCACTCAACAAAACGAGCAAGACAACGTGTTGTCTCTGCATGACTTCATCGACCAATTCGGTGACGGCCTATTGGCCAACATTGAAGCGGCGCACCCAGCGCGTTATCAATCGGCGTGTGAAAAGCGCACGGCGGTGATGCAATCGCTCAAGCGCGTGCCGTTTGAGGCGCAAGCCGAAGCGATTCAGGCCATCAGTACCCTACTGCTCGATGAGCGCGCCCCGGCGGGCATTCTCAACGGCGAAATGGGCTCGGGTAAAACCATCATGGGTATCGCCACCACGGCGGTGGCTTTCCATGAAGGCAAGGCCAAACGCTTTTTACTGTTAGCCCCGCCGCATCTGGTGTACAAATGGCGCCGAGAAATTCTCGATACCGTTCACAACGCCAAGGTGTGGGTGCTCAATGGCCCTGATACGTTGCGCTCTTTGCTCAAACTGAGACAAGCGGCGGCTCATGATGGACCTGAGTACGTGATACTGGGCCGGGTTCGGATGCGCATGGGGTATCACTGGAAAAGCGCCTATCAAACCAAGACGCTCAAACGCACGTTAGGCCATGACGGTCTGCAGGCGCAAACCGCCCAGCTGGACTTTGTTCGTTGCTCGGATTGCGGCGAATTAGCCAAAGATGAAGAGGGCGAGCTTATCGCTCCGACGCATTTTTCGGTGGATGTGCAACAGAGCTGCAAAGCGTGCCATGCACCGCTGTGGACGCTTAAACGTCAACGCCAACACGACAACCTGAGCAAGACCATTTCACGCGCCCTGCAGACCTTACCGACCATAGGTAAAGTCACCGCAGGGAAGTTATTGGATGGCGTGGGTGAGCGCGTACTGGCGAAAGCGCTGACGGACAACATTTACGAGCTGGTTAACTTGCTTGATGAAGACGGGGAGTTTGTGTTTAACGACCGACAATCTGAACGCATTGAGCGCAAGTTGGCCAAAACGCAATTTGCGTTTGGTCAAGGCGACTACCAGGCAAGTGAGTTCATCAAACGCTACTTCCCGAAGGGGTTCTTTGACTGGCTCATCATCGATGAGGCGCATGAATATAAGAACGCAGGGGCGGCGCAAGGCCAAGCCATGCAGGTACTCGCCGGTTGCGTGAAACAGTGCTTACTGCTGACGGGGACGCTGATGGGCGGCTATGCGGAAGACCTTTTTTATCTGCTGTGGCGCACCATGCCATCAGTGATGATGGAAGAGGGCTATCGTTACCACCGAGGAAAGCTCGGCAGCGCCGCCCTCTCGTTCTCGCAAGAGCACGGCATCATCAAGGAAATCATGAAAGTGACCCACGATGTGAACCACAAAACCGCGAAAGGCAAGAACGTCAAAGTGAGTCAAACCCGCGCGCCCGGTTTTGGGCCGATGGGGGTGGCCAAATTTGTCTTACCTTACACGGTGTTCGTCAAACTGGCTGATATGGGTGACGGCATTTTGCCAGACTACCAGGAGCACTTCATTGAAGTGGCCATGGAGGATGAGATGCAGATGCATTACGCCGACATGGAGCAACGCTTAACCGCGAGGCTTCGTCAAGCGTTAGCCGCTGGAGACCAAACCCTATTAGGCGTGGTCATGAGCGCGCTGCTGGCGTGGCCAGATTGCGCGTTTCGAGAAGAGAGGGTAACTCACCCTCGCTCTCAAGAAACCCTGGCTTATATTCCGGCTTTGTTTGATGAGCAGACACCAACCCCCAAAGAGCAACAGCTCATTGAGATGGTCAATGCGAACAAACGCAAAGGCCGACGGACCTTGGTGTACACCGTTTACACCGGCAAACGCGACACCGCATCGAGGCTCAAGTCACTGCTGAGTGACCAAGGCTTAAAATGCGCCGTGCTGCGTTCAAGCGTAAAAACCGAAGACCGAGAAGATTGGATACTGGAGCAGGTGGACAGAGGCATTGATGTGCTCATCACCAACCCAGAGCTGGTCAAGACCGGACTGGACTTGTTGGAGTTCCCTTCGATTGTGTTTACCAACACTGGCTATAACGTCTACACGCTGATGCAAGCGGCAAGACGCAGCTGGCGTATCGGCCAACGAGAGGACGTGGACGTGAGCTTTTTAGGCTACCAAGACAGCGCGCAAATGGCGTGTCTGGTATTGATGGCCAAGAAGATAGCGGTCACTCAATCCACTTCTGGCGACATGCCGGACAATGGATTGGATGTACTCAACAGTGATGGCGACAGTGTGGAGGTGGCGTTAGCCAAATCCTTACTCAAGCAAACGACGCGTTAAGACGTTAACGTCTTAGCTTATCCCTAATGGGCATCTGATGCCCATTGGGTCTTGGGTGCCCATCGACCTTTAAGGACACAATGATGACGCAACCCATATCAACCAACCATGCCTTAGCCTTTGCGTATTTCAAAGAAGGCTTTCCGTATGGCGACGACAACCACTTATTGTTTGAGCAGGTCTCAAACGGTGGGGACTTGGAATTTTTCACTCTCGTACTGGAAACAATCATTCCTGTAATAGAGCAATATCTGGCGCAATTTGAGATAGACGCGCCTGATAAGTTGTACCTCTTCTACGGGGAGGTGTTTCCTTGCCAATTGAAACGGTTACTTGAGCGTGAGCCCAATCCTACCCGACAAGCGTTGGAGCAATGCGCTGACAAGGTCTTGCAACACATCGCCCAGGCGATGCGTGACATTCGACAATAACTCAACCCCAACCGGGAGCTTGCCTCCCGGTACGCTCCCTTTTTTATTTTAACGGGAGCAACCCTATGAACAACATGAATCACGTACTGACTGAGCTGATGGCTTGGCTCGACGACAACATGGCCAATCAAACCGACCTGCATTTTGATAATGACGGTCAAGTTGATTCGGCCGCCGTCTATCAAGCCTTGTCCATGCAGCTGACCACCTTGCCGCCGTGCGACGCGTTAAAGGCCCACCTCACCTTGTCGCACTCAATGCTGGCACAAGTGGCTCACTTACAACGTGTGCACCGTCCAGCCTTCTCCTGGCAATCTCAGCTTATCACGTTGATTGAGCGAAGAACGTCAGGTGGACTGTTTGTGTCACCGAGTACGAACTCAGAACCGTACCGTGAATTTCACTACTATTGTGATGAGCACAATACGCTATGGGCCTTGATGGTGATGGACAACGAAGACCGCATCATGGATGTGTATTTGCACCCTGAGCTTTATGGCGACCCTGAGGTCTTTGCGCTTTGTCTACTCTCCCATACACAAACGGGAGAGAAAGCATGAGCGATTCTAAAGAGCAACGCCTGCAGGTGGCCAACACCATTCTCATGCAACTGGGAGGACGTCGATTCAGCATGATGACCGGCGCTAAACAGTTCGTGGCCATCGAGCGGGGGTTATTGTTTGCCTTACCGGCGAGGTTAGCCAAACAGGGCATCAATAAAGTGCGTATTGAGTTGGAGGCCAACGACACGTATACCGTGACCGCTTTAAAGGTCAACGCACGTCACGGTGACGTCATCGAGGTTCAATGTGAATCAATGGTGTACCGCGACCAACTGGAAGCGACCTTTGAGCGCATGACGGGCGTATACACTCGCCTCTAAACTTTGGAGCAACCCATGAACTATTGCATCAACGGTGGAGAGCAGGGCGCATTACAGCCCCTGGATGTTCCAGCCAATGACGAACCACCGTTCCTAGAGCGTGGTGAGTTTGGAGCAGATAACCGCTATAGCCAAGAGCAGCCTGTCACGATATTACAATGTCAGCACTGCCAACATGAGATGATTGACCTATCATCGTAAACAAGAAAGGGAGAGCATCATTGCTCTCCCTTCTTTTTATGACTCTATCTCACCAAGCAAACGTCTGAAGCAACCTGACTACGATTACCTATATTCAATAAGACTCAAACCATTGTCCACCGATAGACATTGAAGCAATACCCCTAATGTCCTGCGCCCAGCGCTGTGGTTCAGAAGACTAGTATTTTGTATCAAAGGGGAGGCTGCGCCAAAGGGGAAAGGGGTCAAGGGAAGGGTTTTCCCAAGGGAAAAGCCCTATCCAGAAAGGGGAAAAGGGAATCTCCGATCAAGATGGAGCTTATAGTTACATTTTACGCTGTCATTAAGCAAAATCATAAGGGGCTAGTTAAAACTTTGGCGAACAACCCCCTTGTAATTTTAATGAAACGCATGGCAGCATGCTTAAAATGGTCTCATAAACTTCTAGGTGTCTTATCCAACTAACTATTTAGCTTCTTCTTTAATTAACCTTTCAATTTTATCGATTAACTCTTGGCTCTGTCTACCAAGTTCAAATTTCACATTACGTCCATTTGAACTAATGCTCATTCTCGCGTGTTTATCTTTTGCGTCAAACGAAATAATCTGAGTAGTTTGCCATTGCTTACTTTGTTTATTTCTACCTAAAACATCGTTGAGCATCATTTCCATTTGATTTAAGACTTTCATTTGAGATTCTTTGATCTCTAAAGATTCCAAACAGGGCAGTTTCGTAGTTAACTCATTGCAAAATTCACTTACGTCTCCAGAATACTTGATTAGCTCCTTCTCAACCTTAGCTATACGCGCATAAAATGAAGACGGTATACCTTCATAATCAGGAAATATTTCAATAAGTTCAGCATTAATATCACTAGCTTGCAGGCATTTTCGAATGGTTTCTCGGCCGACATATAAAGCATCAGCAACTTCGTTGATTTTCATCTCATCAGGATTAAAACCTTGTTCTATCAACGCCTTTTTATAAGCCAATCCACGTTCGCGTAGCGAGTGCCTTTTCTTATTACTAATGTCTTCGATCAGTTCGCGGAGTTCTTTGTTAGATGCACAATCATATGGGAGAACTTTGATGGGGTATGACTTTTCACACTCGATAGCGCAGTAACGTCGAACGCTTCCTTCAAGCACTAAAATTGTTTTTTGATCTTCAGACCAAATCCCCAAACAATCTTCAAGGATTCCTTTTTCATTAATAGAATTGAAGGTATTACCAATTGATCTAGCATTGAGCGCATTTTGAGTTCTTGGATTAAGTGGATGTGGTTTCGTTCTTACTTCAACATCATTTGCTGAAATAACACGACGAACAGCTTTCACAATACCTTTATCAAACTGGTATTCGTAAACGTCACGCCCGCGCTTAAGGCCGTTGTCTTGTTTAAGTGAACTCTTCTGAGATTTTATATTAGAACCTAAGATGTCGTCTTTACTCATCGTTGAACCATATTTACCCGTCATAGAGTTTCCTTAATAGAAATAGTCTTAATTTCACGAATAATTTGCTTATACGTTTGGTTAATGCTTGCTATCGCTTCATCATATTTTGCTCCTGAGCAAACTTTTTCTTGTTTTGCTACATCTAGAGCTGTGCGGTTCATAGAGCTTGCATAACTGATTAACTCAGAATGAATGATACAACTGGAGAGTAAGCGATCTTGAACGGTTCTAGTCAACTTACTAACCGTTGAAAGCTCAGAGTTACTTTTCTCATTATGGTTAACGACAAGAAAACGAGACCAAATAAGATTTGAACCTTTACTCGGCAAAGATTCAAAGCGTCTGGACGTCGTTAACGAATAGTTTACAGTTGATGCATAATCATATTCACGAGGTGTGATCGGGATTAACAAGCAATCAATTGCCTCATTCACAAGCCATAATAACGGCGACTCTTGTGGCGGAGTATCTATATAAATAATGTCATATTTCGACTTAAGCACAGGTAAAATATCGCGACGGAAACGACAAATAAATTCATCTTTCATATCATCATCAGCTTTCCAGAACTGGTGCAAGAAACGCTCATCAGTGCTGAAGGCTGGCATAACATCCAAATTGGGTAGGTGTGTGTTAAACGGTGATGCTAATATGATTTCTTCCTCAGAGTAGCCATCATCGATCAAATCTTGAAACTCGCTATCAGGTTCATACATCCCCAAAGTGAGATCAATCGGGGTAAGATAAATAGCATCAGATTCAACAGTAGCTTGATTAATCATCCCTTGACCATTTGAACCTTGCGGATCAATTTCAATAATCAATACTTTAGCGTTAGTCGTTATATCAAGAGCCGTGGCTGTGGCTAAGGTAGCTGTAGTCGTACTCTTTCCTGTCCCACCTTTTTGGTTTTCAACCGCAATTGCACGAGGTTCATGTTCATCACGATATGAAGAAAACCCAAAGTGTTCCCAAAGTCTTGCAATATCGTGTCGAGTAAATAAATGCTGCTTATTATGGAAGACAGGTTCAGTAATGACACCTTTATTGATCGCGTCTTGAATAAGATCTTGAAAGGTATTAGTTCCAAATGACGTAAATCTTCGAAGCTTGGTTTTGTTCAAACAATGGTTGTAAATCAACCGTGGTAAACTGCCAACAACTTCATCGCTTACATTTACATTATTTCCAGTCGCTAGAAGTTCTTTTTTCGATAACTGTTCTTCTTTCATGCGATTTGCGATTTGCAAAAGGCGTACTGATTCCGTCATTTTTAAGCTCCACTTAGAGTATTGAGGTAATAATAAATGCCATCAGTATCGATTACAACTATAAAAATCAATTATCGTTACCGGCATCAACTTTAACTATCAGGGGGATTATTAATTACGTCAATTCAGCTTACATTTGGAAATGAGGAAACTTTAAGATTCCTTAATCAAAAATAACAAGGGGGTTGTTCGCCACAATTAACGCGTTTAGATTGACGAAGATAACGAAAGAATAAATCTAATAAAAAAATGAAAGGAGTAGGAGTCCAGTTCAGGGAAGGTCTGGACTCTAAGGGTCATATAGCTATTGAGTTAAGCCAATACGACGAAAGATCTTTACTGTTTGGGGATAGTTACCCCCAACTTTTTTAATAAATATTAGCTTAATCCTCTTAAAAGAGAAAAAAGTTAGGTCAGAGTATTTATGAGCTCAATAGCCTTATCACAAACATTATTACCTGATAAAACAAAATCTGATAGGTTCGTTTTCAAAATTTCAATTTCATCTTGCGTAACCTCTTCATTTGCCAGAATCTTACAGTGAATAACAACAGCACGCTCAAGTGGAGTAAGCTCTTGGTCTAAAACTTGTTCTTTCGAAGTACTATCCCAATAATAAAGAAATTCTAGCTTAACAACTTTTCGACCTTCTTTTCCCGTTCTAAAACCATAATATTGCGGACTCGAACTATCAGAATAGAACCTAATTCTAGGTTCTATTCGCTCTATTTCAGCAATTGCTGGCCTTATGACTCTATTGATAAACAAGCTCAACTTAGTAAATGATTGTTTTTTTAATCCCCCCTCTTCATCTAATAAGCCGAATAGCCCATATAACTCTTTTAACGTCCTATACCCAACAGTACCAGATCCGTGATCTTTAAAACGGCTAAGAATTGCATATAATTTCTTGCTCGATTCTTTTTTCAAACTACGAAATTCGATATCTGAAACTCGCGCATGACCTCTCGACCCACCAAAATAAGCTGGCAAGAGGATGTCATTAGGGGTAATAGTTAGTACCCCGCGTTTATAGCTGATCTCTTTAAACAGTGCTGTATGTTTAAATTCGTCTTTAGATTTTAAACCAATATTTTTACCCATCAGTCTTTTACAAGGCTCGTATAGGACACGTTTGAATACTGATGGCTCTATGTGGAACCAATTTTTAAGCTCTTCTGAAGAAAACTCATAAGATAGAGGCTTACCTGTATAGACAAGCTTTCCGTCTTCGTTTGGCAACAAGTAATCCTCACGGTTATCAAATGCTAACCTTTTAAGAAACATCGCAAAAATATCATGCTCTATTGGAGTTAAATCAAGCTGACTAAAAACGATTTCATGCGACTTTTTAATGAAGTCATCTTGTTTAAGCAACGCCACGTTAGATTTGGGTTCAGACATAAATGAAGTACCGAATAGGGATCATAATCTTTAGTTTTCATCCGTAGCATAGAGTAAATATCAATCAAGATAAGTTAAACACCTCATTGATGAGCCATTTTGGTGACAAATTACTTAGTTTTTTGTGAAATTAATCATTATAAGCTGAGTAATACGTTACCTTTAAGTTCTTGTAAAAAGTACACTGTGAATAAAAACCCTTATAACTGAGTAAACCGTACCTTATAACTAAGTAACCTGCAACCTTTAGCTAAGTAAACAGATCTATAAAACTAAGTAACCTGCAACCTTTAGCTAAGTAA
>NZ_MCYD01000824.1:0-4377 GCF_002876325.1 Vibrio sp. 10N.261.52.A1 | reverse complement strand
GTTTAAAGTTGATATTGAGAATATCGACCGCAGAAAGTGTGAAACATCACTCGATACTGTATTAGCTAAGTTTCCAATCGAAGAGGGCTATCAGCGTCATGTGTTGGCTTCTGATAGTGAGACTCGCTACCTCAAAAGCACCGACCAGAGTATTGAAGTGTTGGCGGCGATTCCGATATTTAGATCATTAGGCGAGCGTTAGAGTTGGCTCTGACCGTAAAGACAATATTCTCGCAGAAAGAACAATAAGATTTAGACAAGAAGAGAGAGATATGAAGAAGTTAGGCGTGGTAAACAATGTATTGGCAGGCAAAACAGTCGCTTTCGCACATGGTGCAAAAAGTGCCATCAACAAGCAAGTATTGTTGGATCGTCAACACGCAACGGAGCTGGGTTTTACCAATGATGAGCAAGGTGATCCGCGTTTCCATGGCGGCATTCAGAAAGCCCTTCATATCTACCCAAGCGAACATTACCCAGTTTGGCAACAGGAGTTGGGCGACAAAGGTGTTTTTCAATCAGCTGGCGCGTTTGGAGAGAACATCAGCTCAAGCGGCGTGACCGAACAATCGATTTGCTTAAAAGATAAAATCCGTATTGGGTCTACTTTGTTGGAAGTATCGCAAGGGCGTATGCCTTGTTGGAAGCTCAATGTGCGTTTTGACCAACACGATATGGCAAAAAGGCTGCAAGACACACTCAGAACCGGTTGGTATTTCCGAGTGTTAGAAGAGGGCGAGATCGGTGCAGGTGATGAGATCATACTGTGCGAGCGTCCTTATCCTGATTGGTCGCTTGCTCGTATCATGGGGGCAGTTTTTACAGGTAATTTAGATAAAGACTTATTAAGTCAAATGACGGCATTGCCATTGGTTGAGTCTTGGGGAGCGCTTGTTGCACGTCGCCTCGAAACGGGTAAAGTTGAAGATTGGGAAATGCGCTTGGTTGGTCCTACAGCGGTATAAATCAGTCGTTAGATAGAGAAAGCCCGCTATTGATATATAGCGGGCTTTTTAAGTCTAATGAGCTTTGTAATTGCCGTTATAGCCAGAAACTCTTCAGCGGCATATCAGGCGAAAAGTGATGAGCAACCTGTGCTTGAAGCAACTCTGCGGTTGCAATCGCATCAGTAAGCGCATGATGTGGCGTGTAGTCGGGTAGGTGGTATCGACGACGGCTTTGCCCTAGCCGAACCGAACCTGGTTTCTTACCTTTTAATTTATTCCATAAGCCGCCAGCCAGTTTGTTCTGGATCTGGGACTCAATCTCTAACGTGTCCAGCACCGGAAATTCGATGCCTTCGTTCAATCGCACTTTCAATGCGTTGTTTAAGAAATCTCGCTCAATACGGCGGTAGTGAACAACGGGAATATGGCCAGCCATCGCTTGCAATACTTCATCCAATACTTCATCTAGATCTGGCGCATCGATGATGTCATTGTGGGTAATGCCGTGGATTACCACTGACTCTTCCTCTAGCTTCTGTCTCGGACGTAATGTCCAGTGCCTGGCTTCTCTAAGGTAGATTCGGTTAAGAGTAAATGGCACCAAACCAATGGTGATGATCCCGTCTTTGGAAGGGTTCAGGCCAGTCGTTTCGAAATCCAACGCTAAGAACATCACCTCTGAAAGTGGTGTGTCAGGCGCAGGAAGCGGTTGGTTGTAGAACTGTTTTAAGCGTTCATCCTGGGCACGTTCAAGCTTTTGAGCAAACTTAAATGGCCAATCGACCGCTGGTGATCTGAATAGTTTGTTCATAGGCCCTACTTAAACTTGTTACTGGCTTGGTAACGGAACTTAAGGAAGTTTTGCGCATTACTTAAGATTTGGAACGCATCCTTAAGGTTACGACGTTCAAAATCAGACAGGTTTTCCGGTTCGATGTTGTTATCCGGCTCAACATTGTTATCAACATCGTGCGCTTGGTGGCGAATGCGCACCAGAGAGATGAACTCCATTGCGTCCTTAAGATCTTGTGCTCTGCCTTTTGGCAAAATACCTGCGTCGATAATGTCGTCTAAGCGCTCAAATGAGTTTTTAGAGCGAGAGCCCACCGCTAGCGAGTGGACACGAATCAAATCGGCGAGAGGAGCCGTACCACGTCGTTTGAGGTTGATGGAGTTGTTATGACGACCATCTTTCTCCATTACGAAGTCTTTAAAGAAACCAAGTGGCGGAGTACGGTTGAGCGCATTACGTGCCAGACATGCTAGGAAGCGGTTGTTCTTACGTGCACGTCTTACGATAAAGCTGTTTAGTTGCTCTGCCCATTTCAGGCGGCCATAAACACCATCTAGGTCGAAGAAGATCGATGCGTTCAATAGCGCTTTCGGGTTTGGATCATCAATCCAGTCGGCGAAGCACTCTTCCCATTCTCTGCGTGTCATGCGCCAAGTTGGGTTAGTCGCCATGATGTCACCTGTACAATACACGTAACCACATTGGTCTAAGCCGTCACAAATGAATTTTGAGAGCGCTTCAAAGTATTTGCCGTGCTTTGCTTCGTCGTAGGTGTCATCAAGAATGATGGCGTTATCTTGGTCTGTCACTAGCAGTTGTTCATCACGCCCCATAGAGCCTAATGCTAGGAAACAATATGGAATTGGAGATTTGCCTAACTGTTCTTCGGCGAGTTCGATAATACGCTGCTTAAAGCTACGACCAATTACCGACATTGCGGTGCCAACCATGTGAGCATTGGCATCTTCGTTAACGAGACGGACAAAGCTGTCTTTCACTTGCTCAGAGAGCACTTTGAGATCTTCGATGCTTTGTTGCTGGAAGATACTACTTACTAAGAGCAGCGAGTTTTGAGATTCGTAACGGACGATGTCTGTCGCTTCGATAATACCGATTGGCTTCTTATCTTTCAGGACAGGTAAGTGGTGCACGTTGTAACGAAGCATGGTCATCATGGCTTCGTATACATAGGCATTGTGGTCAAGAGAGATAACCTCAGGTGTCATTACGCTAGAGACTTCATCGGATGGATCTAGACCTTCTGCCAGTACGCGAGTGCACAAATCTCGGTCTGTAATAATACCGATAACGGGCGTTGAGTCGTCTTCATCATCTTCAACGATGTCAGGGTCGATGATCAGCAAGGAAGAGACATTCTCTTCCGCCATCATGGTGGCCGCTTGTTGAATGGTGCGCGTTTTCTCAATCATCGGCGCTTCACTGGTCAGCAGCGTTTTCACTTTAGATGTCGTGAGGTCGTTGGCATCGTTATTACTTGAGTTTGCCTGACGTAAGCGCGCGTTATCCTCAACCTCTACGAAATCGGCAAAAGAGTCGTAGTTATCGTAGAGTTCTTGGAAAATAGGCTCAGGAATGCAGTAGAGCAGGGTGTCTTCGGTCGCTTTTACTGGGAAGCGCACCTTGTTATTGGTGAGCAGGCCCATTTGACCAAACAGATGGCCTTCATCAAGGCGGTTATACAGCTCGCCTTTACGACGATAGACTTCGACTTCGCCGCTTCGAACCATATACAGGTCATGAATTTGATCACCAAAGTGAATGATAGGTGTGTCTTGGCGGTAATAAGAAATTTCCACGCTACTGGTCACTTTCGTCAACATCTCCTCTGGGAGCTCATTGAAAGGGGGGTATTGTGCCAGAAAGTTTTGAATCTCTAATAACTCA
This sequence comes from Vibrio sp. 10N.261.52.A1, assembly GCF_002876325.1. NCBI lineage: Bacteria > Pseudomonadati > Pseudomonadota > Gammaproteobacteria > Vibrionales > Vibrionaceae > Vibrio > Vibrio sp. 10N.261.52.A1. The sequence goes on along the minus strand of NZ_MCYD01000824.1, from coordinate 732 downwards.
GCATCCATAGTAATCATCCATTGGTTTGTATGATTTCATGGTACAACATTTGATAATAATTTGCCGTCACAAATCAATCTGTGAGCTAAAACCTTTTTAAAGTCTTAGGGATAGACTAACCTTTCAAATAATGGAGTGACAGTTTAAGGATGATGGGAATGTCGAAGTGGAAGCTTAGTTTTGTATCTGCAGTTTTTATGTTTTCTCCAAGTTTGTGGGCAGACACTCACAGTGTGGATATTCTTGATTACGACCACGTTTATGCAACGGCGCATTCAGGCAGTTTAAACGAAGATGCTGGGGGCAATAATAATGCATCGGCGTTTGGATTAGGTATTAGCTACACCATGACAGATGATTGGTTACTGCTTGGTGATTATAGCGCGCGTTTCATCCACCCTGACGAGAGTACTACTCGTATTGATACACTAATGGCTGGTGCGGGTTATCGTTATAGCATCAAGAAAGACTTGGATATTGTCGCTTCTTATTTGCTTGGTGTGACTAAAGGGGAAGTTGAGCTGAATGGCACCAACGAGACCTTAGAGTCGGACACTGAATTTGTCCAAGGTGTTAAAGCCGAGCTTAACTATGGCTTTGCTAAACGTTGGATTGCGAACGGTAGCGTGCAACTTAACCGCAGCGATTTATTCGATGAAGAGATTTACCACCTAGGTTTACGTTATTTAGTGACCAACAAGTTTGGGATTGGTGGCTCATACCAACATAGAG
>NZ_MCYD01000823.1:0-2324 GCF_002876325.1 Vibrio sp. 10N.261.52.A1 | reverse complement strand
CCACAGGTTAAATGCCAGCAACTCTTAAACTTGATATTCAGCCATTGCTAAATGGTACTCCACAGTATTTGCGTTACTAGAGGTAATCTCTTGAAAGCCCAAATTCTTCAACACCGAAGCGCTTTTGTGATTCCAAGAGTGAACACCAGCCCAAATTTCGCCTTGATAGCCGGAACTCTGAACTTGTGACAATAATGCTTTGCACATTTGCGTAGCAATTCCCTTCCCCCAACATTTGGGGCTAATCCAATAAGCTAACGCAAGACAATTTTCCAAAGGGAGTAACGTGACCTGACCAATAACTTGCGAATCGTTTAAATGCCGACAACTCCAAACATAGCACTTACCCTCTTCCCACTCTAAAGCACGCTCTAAACACCACTCCCGTGCTTGTGTAAGCGTTTTGATGTCTGCTAAAGGAAGCGACTTAGGGAACAAATCTGAACCTACAGATTTGAGCAAGTAAACAGCGTCATCAACGACCACTGGTCTAAATGTAAGGTCTGAGCATTCGAATTGTCTTGTGAATGTCAAAACTCCCTTCCTATCTACTAATATGAAAAAGGCTAATAGCGCGTGCCGTCCTTTCTGCATGCCACCCAATTACCAGAACTTGCTTCTACCCACTTAAAATCGTCGTCCGGGTAATGAGCTTTATCACCTGCTACGCGGCTACCTATAACAATAAACTTTGCCTGTTTGTCACTTCGGTTTACTAAATGATGCCCATTCTCGACACCACCGGGAAAACCAACGCACATTCCTCGCTTCATAACTTGCTCACCGCCGTCCATGATTAAGCACAGCTCACCTTCAAGCAAATATAGGAACTCGTCGGATTTTGTGTGCCAATGCCTTAAAGCTGATTGCGCATTGGATTCAAGTATCTCTAGGTTCACTCCAAACTGGGTTAAGCCAAATAGGTCTCCCAGCCCCTTGCATTCAGAGTCCCCCAGAATTGATTTGTATGGCTCTGGAAACGGGTTAAAAGTGTCACCGATTAAGCTTGCAGTATCTTTTACTTTCGTCATATTTTTCCTCAGTGGGATGTGATACAAAGCTCGACAGCGAAGATTGATAAGCTTCTCTAACCTCAAGACTTAGCGAACTGTTAAAATGCTTTTAATCTGAATCCCTCAAGCTTGCGTATTGAATCGATAAATCACTCTTTACATTAGATTTCTTGTACTTTGCCGATTTTTAAAAACACATAGTCTTGAAATATTCCAAACTGAACCCTTCACCGGAAAAAGAAATACCAAGCCTTATGAATCAGAATGGGGACGGTTGTAGCTGTTTTTCGTTCCAGATATAAGTGGTAGTTTACAGATGTTTATTCAACCAACATATCGTATGATCACGCATATCATTCGAAAAATAATGTGATTCGTCAGCCAAATTAAACGCAATTTCAGTATTATTTTTATCGTATTTACTCTTAACCTTTTCAAAAAAGTCTTTCGCGAACTTAGCTGGAACCCAATCATCTCTCTCGCCATTTATAATTAGCATTGGGCGACTTTCATTTTCAAGAAGATACAAACATGGATCGATCTCTTTCATATACCTAATTGCTAACTTTTCGTCTTCGTTAAAAGTCTTATTGTCCGAATCTGCTTTTAATGCGAACTTCTCCAAACCGACGAAATCAGGAGAACCAAGAATAGGCACCGCAACTTTAATCTGGTTATTTTGAGTCAGCGAATAGAATGTAGACAGTGCCCCCATCGAAATGCCGACAAGAGCTATCCTTGATGGGTCAATCCGAATATCTTCTTGATAATGCTTAATAAGTGTATCAATGTCGTTTGCGTTCTGCTTGATAACCTGTGTCACCCTTTTAATAAAACGCGAGTGGCTATCCATGCTCTGAGCTTTGCCATCATTCCTCTCACCGTGGCTATCTGAATCAAAACAGATGACTGAATAACCCTGGAGAGCTAGGTTTAACGCCAAATTAGAACCTTCATACTTATCATTGTTCCAACCATGACAGATGATGACTAAAGGGCTTTTCACCCACTCTCTGTTGCAATAAAGCATGTGTACAATCTCACCTAAATCAACTTTTTCGACAAAAACACCTTCCATGATTCCTCTTACCCTTAGTTATAAGTCACTTACGCTTCCATTTGTTAGCCGTCTATTAATGCTTTTTGATAAAAGATTTTGTCTACTCCTTCTTTCAAATAATCCTTATAACGACCTACCTCCTTAAAACCATGAGACTCATAAAAGTCGGGGGCTTGGAACGTATAAGTGTCAACTGCAATATTACGTATTTCTCGCTCTTTACAATACATCTCTATCCTTCGTATTAGTGC
>NZ_MCYD01000822.1:0-10524 GCF_002876325.1 Vibrio sp. 10N.261.52.A1 | reverse complement strand
AGTCTATTCTTCCTTTTAATTTCCTATTCGATAGTTATATATTGAACGACTGTTCAGAATTCAGCTTGAACGATCGTTCTAATTTGGTTTATATTGTTTTCACACCAACGGAGAGCAGTCACTAAATCTCCGTAAATGACCAAATTTAGAATCAGAATTTATAGGAATAGAACGATGAGCAAATTCAAAATTCACTCAGTAGAATCAGCACCAGAACAAAGCCAACCTATTCTTGAAGGTGCGAAAAAGCAGATGGGTCGAGTTCCAGGTTTATTTGGTGTGTTAGCGGAATCACCGAATACACTCAAGGCTTATACTCAGCTTCATCAAGCGTTTAGCGACTCATCTTTCGATGCAGAAGAGCTGACAGTGGTTTGGCAAACCATTAACGTTGAGCACGAATGTCACTACTGCGTCCCAGCTCATACTGGCATTGCACACTCAATGAAGGTTGACCCGGCAATTACTGAAGCACTGCGTAATCGCACGGCACTTCCAACAGAAAAGCTGCAAGCTCTACACGACTTCACGCTAAGTATGGTTCGTAACCGTGGCAATGTGCCAGCAAACGAAATGGAAGCATTCTTTGCTGCGGGTTACGGCCAACAGCAAGTTTTAGAAGTGATTCTTGGCCTGTCACAGAAAGTGATCAGTAACTACGTAAACCACGTTGCTGAAACGCCAGTAGACAAAGTATTTGAGCAGTTCGCTTGGCAAGGTTAATCGCTTTTAATTAAGCCCGGAATGATAATGATGAAGGCCCCGCTCAGTTGAGCGGGGCTTTGTTATGTTCAGGGTCTAGCCTGTTTTGGTGGAGCAGTTAACGTGTATGTTTGGCGATCAACTTCGCCAGCGTCGCGACTCCTTCTTTCCAGTCCTTGTTCTCTTCAATGTTCGCGACAGTAAAGCGCAGGCAATGTTTGTATTGGTCGTGGGTGCCAAACACAGTGCCGGGTAAGATACCTAACTTATGCTTCAAACAATCTTGGTAGACGGCATAGCTGTCGAGTGATTCGGGGAGCGTTATCCAGTTTATAAATGCTCCCTCAGGTTTGGAAAGATGGTAGCGTCCTACAAGATGAGGGTAGCTATCTAAGGCTTGAATCAAAAGGCTTTGAAATTGCTTTTGGTTGGTTTGATAGAGTCGCTTCATCTTAGATAAATGACTGCGATATTTGCCAGTGGTGAGAAACTGGCCGACCGCTGATTGCATCAGGTTGGAGCTACCCATGTTGTCACACAGTAGGTACTTTTCGATTAAAGGTTGATAGCGACCGGAAAGCAGCCAGCCAACACGCAAGCGAGAGTCCAAAGTCTTGGATAGAGAGTTCACGTAGATCACTCGTTCTTGGTCATCCAGTTCTTTCAAGCTCGCAATCGGAGCATCAAACGCCAAACTCCCGAACACATCATCTTCAATAATCGGCAAAGATCCGGTTATCTCTAATAATGCTTTTCGGTTGGCAAGTGGCATTCTAGATCCTGTCGGGTTGGTAAAGTTTGGTGTCAGCAGAAGCGTTTTCACTTCCCATTTATCTAAGGCATTTTGTAGTGCTTGAATATCGATTCCATGGCTCACACTGCTTGGTATTTCAAGTGCTTGTAAGCCTAGTGATTCCAATAGGAGTAAGTTACCAAAGTAGCATGGAGACTCAACTACAACGATATCGCCCGGTTTGGTTAACGCGCGAAGTGCTAAACTGATCGCTTGCTGCGCGCCGTGAGTGATCGCAATCTCTTTCGATCCTGCAGGTACGCCCAGATCGTGGGTGATCTTTAACAATTGTTTTACTAATTGTTCGTCGCCGGGCGGCAGTTGGTAATAGCCAGGAAGTTGAGTCTGCAAGCGGCTGTGGCGACCAATTTCAGCGTACAGACTACGAATGGCGGGGTTGTTAATGTTTGGGTGAGCAGAGCCTGCTTGTAACTTTAAACGCCCACTGGGGCGGGAGAGTACAGATTTAGTGACAGATAAAAGGTCAACTTTTTGCGGCTGGCTCGGTGCATCCCAACTTGTGGTGTTGGGGGCTTTAACGCGATAACCCGACTTGGGAACGGAATATACCCAGCCCGTCGCTTCCAACTCTTGATAGGCACGAATCACGGTGTTTTTGCTTACACCCAGTTGCTCGCTTAGTTGTCGGATTGAGGGTAAGCGATCGTCTGGGTGAAAGAGCCCCTTATCGATTTGAGCCTTAATATGTTGCTCGGTGGCGAGATATTTATTACCGCTGACTTCTACTTCCACACTGCACTCCCTTCTACTGATTCTCAATCTGTAACCATTTAAAGTGTTATATCTGTATCTTTATTAGTTATCTGTACCCAACTAAGGTAACAGCATTGATGAAGGGTTGACCAGAGGTTTGTAATGCTGATTAAAATGATTCCGTTTGTGTTTGTAATATTGTGGTCGTCAGGCTTTGTTGGCGCTCGTCTTGGTGTTGAATACGCTGAACCCGCGACGTTACTTTCACTTAGGATGGTAGCCAACGTAGCGCTGTTCTTGGTCTTGATTGCAATCCTTAAACGTCGTATCCCTCGTGGTCGAGCATTCTTCCATGCGTGTGTTGTTGGGATATTGATTCATGGTTTTTACCTCGGTGGTACCTATCTGGCGATTGATATGGGGATGCCTGCAGGTTTGAGCTCTTTATTGGTGGGTCTGCAACCTATTCTTACCGCGCTGATCATGGTCAGCTGCACCTCACAGCGTTTTAACTTTGCGCAATGGCTTGGTTTAGCGCTTGGCTTTGCGGGTATTAGCTTGGTGTTAATGGGTAATATTGAATGGCAATCGGATGACCAAAAAGGCTTGGCGACACTGTTATGCTTAGTGTCACTGGTAGGTATTACTTGCGGCACTTTATATCAAAAGCGTTTCTGTAAGGGGACAGACATGGTGGGCGGTGCAATGGTGCAATACTTGGCTTCTGCAGCGTTGTTCCTGCCTTTTGCGATGCGCTACGAAACGATGCAAGTGAACTGGACGGTAGAATTTACGTTAACGCTGATTTGGCTGGTGGTCGTTCTATCTTGTGTCGCAATATTGTTGTTACTTTACATGGTGGAGAATGGGGCGTCTTCAAGTGTCGCATCGGTGTTTTATCTCGTACCGCCGACAACCGCAATTCAAGCGTGGCTTATCTTCGGCGAGTCGTTCGACATCTATGGCGCAATGGGTTTTGCGTTGTCAGCCACTGCGGTTTATCTGGTGGTGAAGAAGCCCGAATTGATTAGGTTCCGAAGACAAGCAGCTTTAAACCGTTAAAAATAAAAAGAGCCTGAATATTCAGGCTCTTTCTCTATCAATAACTTTCTAGCGATTATCGATTAGCGCTTCATCAAGCATGCGTAAGCCGTTGTAAACGGTGCTTCTTGGTATTGTTTTAGGCCAGTCTCTTTGAACTTCATCATTAGAGGGTTACGCTTCAGGCTTTCTTTGATGTCTGCTGGAGAAACTACTTCAACGTTTAGGCCGTCGATCAATTGGATCGCTGCTTCTAGTTTGAAGCCGAAGCCACCGCCAGCAAATTTGCCTTTAGTTTGGCGTTGGCGAATCACTACTTTTTCTACTTGGTAATCTTCCATTAACTTTGCAAAAGAGAATTGAAAGTCTTTCATATTCTGTGTGTCGTTAGCGTCGCTGATAGAAACCTTAGAAACTCGGCAATCAGGAATGTTAAATACACCATCTGACAGAGAAAGAAGACAGATGACTGCATCGTTACCTTTGATTTCAACACCACAAATTTTCATGTTCTTACCTACTTATTTTAGAGCCCTATATTATGGTGTTATTTCTAACACTTCTCCAGTATTTGCGTGTATCCGTCGAAAATAAGTCTAAATCAGAGAATATCTTAACGGCGAAAAGTTAACCTTTGGCTAATTTGTCATCATGTAGATAGGCGGTAACGTTTGCTATGGGATGAGGCTCACAAAAGCTTAGCGGGATTTCATATGTGTGCTGTATATTGCGCGCGCATCCCTATTTGAAGTGTGGTTATTAATCCCAATGAATATCAATAATCTTTCGATTAAGAGTAAAATCGCGATCCCGCTGTTGGTGATTGTGATTGTTTTTTCTACCGTTACCGTGCTCAACGTTATCAGATCAAATGCTCAAGCTGCGATTAATAACGAGCTCAACAATGTCGTTCAACCTGTTCTAGATAACCTAGAAGATGGCTACCGCGATATCTACCAAATCATCGCTTCAGCGCAAGGCTTGTTACTTGCCAAAGATCAGGCGGCGATTGACTATCAAAAGTTCGAATTCAAAGACAACGCTTATAAAGCGGTTCCACGCTTTGAAAGTGTTGAGACTTTGTATCGAGCTGGTGTGTTAGATCCTTCTTCACGTGGTGAACTGTCTAAACTGGTTAATGCGATGAGTAAGTGGGTCGCGCTACACGAACCTATGTTTGCTGACCCTGCGAATGCACATCAATACAACATTGATTACTCGCCAGCGTTAGATGCTGAGTTTGCGATTATCCGTAAACAACTGCGTGATATCCGTACCCTGATTGAGTTGAAGCAGAAAGAGCTGCGTCAGCAAGCGGGCGACTCAATTGAATCAAGCAAGTTGATCATTGAGGTTGGAATGGCAGTCGCTGTTTTTGCCGCATTGTTTGCGATGTGGTTATCGAACCGTTTCATTGTTCAACCAATTCAGAACGTTGAGAAAGCAATGAATGAGATCGCATCAGGTGATGGTGACTTATCTCAGCGCATGAAGGTGGAAGGGAACGACGAGATTGCTCGTTTAAGCTCTGCTTTCAATAAGTTTGTTGGCAAAATCCACGTTACGGTTGAGCAAGTAATTTTCACGTCAAACGCTGTTCGAGCTGAGATGGAAAATATTAAGTCGCTCACTAAAAGCGTTGCTGAATTCTCTTCAAACCAACAGCGAGAGAGTGAAGTTGTTGCGGCTGCTGTTCATGAAATGCAGGCGACTAGCGAAGTGGTGAGCGGTAATGCCCTAGATGCGGCTACCGCAAGTAACGTTGCGAATCACGAAGTGGAGTCGGCAGACACTACGCTTGGTCTAACCGTGACATCAATTGAACGTCTAGCTCAAGATATCGAGAACGCGGGTGGTGTGGTTCAGGAGCTGGATACTGATGTGAAAAACATCGCCTCTATTCTTGGCGTGATCAAAGGTATTGCTGAACAAACTAATTTGTTGGCCTTGAATGCAGCGATCGAAGCGGCACGTGCGGGAGAACAAGGTCGTGGTTTTGCTGTAGTCGCGGACGAAGTGCGTGCGTTGGCAAGTAAGACTCAAGACAGCACCGGTGAAATCGAAGCTATGATTGAGCGTTTAGAGGTCGGCGCGAAACATGCAGTTGGCGTGATGAGCGAGAGCAAAATCAGCGGCGAGAAAACCATTATTCAAGCCGGAACTGCAGCATCTTCTTTGAGTGAGATTCGTAATTCAATCGGTAAGATGAATGACATGAACACGCAGATTGCGACGGCAGCTTCTCAGCAGTCTCAAGTGTCTGAAGAAGTGAACAAAAATGTTCAACGTATCGCAGAGAGTACGATGCAAATGGTTGAGATGGCGAGCAGCGCTGAAAATGCGTGCATGGCTTTGGCCGAGCAATGTGAGGCGCTTGATAGCCTAGTTTCTCAGTTCGAGGTGTAACACTTAGAGCTGAGATGAACGTGGTTTGTTCTCGTTAGCCGCAAAGAAATAACAGAAAGCCCGAACTCCATGAGTTCGGGCTTTCTTTTTTAGATACATGATCCGTTGTTGGCCGTGAGCTGCTAGTGATTAGCTGCTACGACCGTCTCGGTATGTGTAACGGTAATTAACTTTTACGTTTGCTTGGTAGTGAACATCGCCGTTCATGTTGGTGATTTTCTTCACCTCCATATTCGCGTCATCAATTTTGAACGAATCGTATTTTGTTGTTTGCTGGAACTGTGGCAGTTCTCTTGAAAGTTCAAACGGTGTCTTTGTGCTTAGCTCATCCATAAGGCTCGTGCCTGCATCGTATGCTTCCGCTTCAGTAACAAAGGTATCAGACTTTAGCGTTGTTTCTTGGATCGTCGTTTTAGTTGCTGCGAACGCTGTGGTGCTGAGTACAAGAGTTGATGCAAGTATGATTAATTTTTCATAAGAGTACCTGACTTTGCTGTGTAACCAATGATTCGAGTTTTCAACTTACCAACAGTTGATAAGATTAATGTTAGGACAAAAACGAACTTATGTAAGAAGTTAGTCCAATAGGCACCATGAGCAGGGAGTTATGCACAAAGCATATCAAGCAAGGTGACAGAAATCGGTAACTTCAATACACTGCATGGGTATCCACAGTTCAGCACAAGGTAAAGGCATGGCCAATTGGGAAGGGGTAAGTGAGTTTGTTGCAGTCGCAGAGCGTGAGAGTTTTACAGGTGCTGCGCAGAAGCTTGCTACATCGGTCGCTCAAATCAGTCGCAGAGTAGCAAACCTCGAGGAACGTCTCGCGGTGAAACTGCTCAATCGAACGACTCGAAAGGTTTCGCTAACAGAAGCAGGGCAGCTCTATTATCAGCAGTGTAAATTGTTGGTTGAGGGCTTAGAGATTGCGGAATTGGCGGTAACACAAATGCAATCGACACCGAAAGGATTGCTAAAAGTGACGGCTCCTGTCACCTATGGTGAGCGTCAACTAGCACCAATACTTCACCAATTTTTAAAGCTTCACCCGCAAGTAGAATTAGAGTTAATGCTGACTAACCAAAAGCTCGACTTAATTGATTCTGGTGTCGATGTCGCGATCCGTCTTGGTCGATTAGAAGATTCTAGCCTGGTGGCAAAGAAGCTTTCTCAACGACAGCTCTACGTATGCGCAAGCCCGGAGTACATTGAACGTTACGGTGAACCACATACGCTCTCTGAGCTGAGTAATCATCAATGTTTAGTTGGTGGCTTTGAGCACTGGCGTTTTAAGGAAAATGGTCGTCCTCGCTCAGTTCGCGTTAATGGACGTATTAAGTGTAATAGTGGCTTGGCTTTATTAGATGCAGCGAAGCAGAGTATCGGCTTGGTACAACTGCCTGAATATTACGTGAGTGAAGACCTTGATACGGGTGAATTGGTCGAAGTGCTTTCTGATTATCGAGACGATAAAGAAGGGATCTGGGCGCTATATCCTCAAAACCGTAACTTGTCTTCTAAGGTTCGCTTGCTGGTGGATTTCCTTTCTGAGCAATTAGATTAATTCTATGACCGACACTGAGCGTCATTCAGCAAACCAACGCGAGTTGATACTCAGTGTGTTTGATACACTAGAGCAACACTACGGCTATTTTGATTGGTGGCGAAGAGACGACCCATACGAGATAGTCTTAGGTGCTATTTTGGTGCAGAACACGAATTGGAAGAACGCAGAGAAAGCACTCGCCAATTTAGGTGAGCAGTGCAACCCAATTTCAATTGCTAGTATGGATCTCGATGAGTTTGCTCAAAAGATTCGTTCTAGTGGCTATTACAATCAGAAAGCCATTAAGCTGAAAGCTGTGACCCAGTGGTTTTTGAAGTACCAATACGACATGTCTTTGGTTCGAGAGCAGGACAAAGATCAGCAGCGTAAAGAGTTACTCGAAGTCAAAGGGATTGGCGGTGAAACGGCTGATGCGATTTTGGTCTATGCGATAGGTAAGCCGTCTTTTGTCATTGATGCATACGCGCGACGAATTTTCACTCGCAATGGACTGGATGTGCCTAAATCGTATGAAAAGTTTCGAGCCCTTATGGAGAGTGTTATCCCACCGGATACTCAAAGGTATAGCTATTACCATGGCTTGTTGGTTGAGCATGGGCAGCAGTTTTGTCATCCTAAACCAAAGTGCCAGCAATGTCCTTTAACTCAAGATTGTATAAAAAATGGCGTTGAAGCTTTGGCTTAAACGACGTTGCCCCCATTTGCCGAATCATCTCAAGATAAAAATCGGGCTTCAGAATAAAGGTTCTGAAGCCCGAGCTATATTAAATGTCGAGTCGTTTACTTGTCCGGGACGAGACCAAAATGGTTTTACACCGTGAAACGGTCGACCAAGTGGTAAAGCTCATTCGCGCGGTTGTTGAGGTTTTGGCTACCAGCGCGGTTTTGGTTGGCTAGCGATGCCGATTGAGAGCTTTGGTCTGATATTACGACAATACGTTGGGATATCTCTTGGCCGACTATGTTTTGTTGTTCGGTTGCTGTCGCAATAAGCGAGTTCATATCCATGATGGTATCGATCGATTCTTGGATCTTCGCCAGTGCAGCCGCGGCAGCGTTCGCTTCTTCGACGGTTTGAGCACTTCTATTTTGACTTGAATCCATCGCTTTCACAGCGGCATCTGAAGCGGCTTTTAACTGCTCAATCATCTTATGAATATCGCCTGTGCTTTCTTGAGTTCGGCTCGCAAGCTTACGAACCTCATCCGCAACAACAGCGAAGCCACGGCCTTGCTCACCTGCACGAGCTGCTTCAATGGCAGCATTCAGTGCTAGTAAATTGGTTTGCTCGGCAATGTCTTGAATGACCGCGAGTGAAGAGGAGATGTTCTGCACGTCACCTTCTAAACGTGATACCACTGTGTTGGCCTCTGATACTTCGCTCGCTAGACCTGCTACCGAGTCGGCCGCAGCGTTTACGATCTGCTGAGCTTCCTTAGCATTGTTTTCTGCAAGCTTAGCTGAATCTGCTGCTTGACTCGCATTGCTTGAGATCTCTTGTGCTGTTGTGGTCATCTCGGTCATTGCCGTTGCAACCTGTTCTGTTTCTTCACGTTGGCCTGTGGCGATCTCATCGACCTGAGCAGCGCGAGAAGACATGCTGCTGGTTTCTGCGACGACTTGCTGACCTACATCGCTCACGCTGCGGATGATGGTTTGTAGGCTAGCAACGAAGGCGTTGAAGTTATCGCTGAGCCTAGTGAACTCAGGGGCTTTGAAGTGTTCCATGCGAGCGGTTAAGTCAGCTTCGCCACTCGCGAATGCACTAATCGAACGGTCAAACTGCTCAAGTGGCTGCATGATGGTACGGTTCACAGCAACAGCAAACGCTGCGACAACAAGGGCAATCAATCCGCAGAAAATCGCGATAGCAGTCAGGGAACCTTGTAGTGCAGCATTTGAGCTCTCTTTCATCTCTGCAATAACAGCATCAATATCGTCGGTGTAAAAACCAGTGCCGAGCATCAAGTCCCATTGTGGGATGAATATCGAGTAGCTGAGTTTTGGTAGTGCTTCAGATTGACCAAGTTTCGGAAAATAGTACGTCGTGAATTCGCCAAGCTTTGAGTTCTTGATGAGGTCACGAATCAGGTAATTGCCTTTTTTGTCTTGTAGGTCGTAGTAGTTTTTGCCAATGCCATCCGTGTTCTGTCCGACGACCACTCTCACACCTTTAGAATCGTAACCAAAGATATAGCCCGATTCGCCATACTCGAGTGTTCTTAAGGTTGGCAAGGCCTCTTCTAATGTTGCACCTCTTTCTAAGAACGGGCTGATAGAAGACTGAGCCATTTGCAGATACGCTTTGAGTTCCTTTTCTTTCATCGCCATCATATTGCTACGCGTCGATTCTACTTGTTGTGCGGTTAGCTCGGTGCTCTTCATATACGTCACACTCATCATCCCGATTGCCATCAGCAGTAGTGGAATGAAAGAGAGAATATAAAGGCGGTTTTTGATGGTTAGGGTCATGTCACGATTCCTGTGTGATTGTCTCATGCAATTTTCAACACATTATTAATGTGGTTTCAAAATGTAAATGGGCTTGTTGTTTAATTGTTACTCTAAAATGTTTTTGTTTTATAAATATGATGGCGGTTAAATTTTTTATGTGACAACCCTTGCAACTAGGGGCTTAAAGGAGATGCGACTCATCTGTTTCGATGCTTTTGAATTCAACGTTGCTTTGCTAGAATGCGACGCTTTGTAGCACCCTGCTATGTCTATTCGTTAAGTGAGAAAGATTCATGAACAAAAGCCATGTGACTATTGGTTTAACTAACCCTAAAAGCCCGACAAACGTAGGTGCTGTCATGCGTGCGGCTGGTTGTTATCAAGTCGACGAAGTTAAATACACAGGGCAACGCTACGAAAAAGCCGCTAAATTTCACACTGATACCAAGAGTGCTACGCGTACTATTCCGCTGACGGGCGTTGAGTCGTTTTTAGACAACCTTGACCCTGAAACCAAGATTGTTTGTGTGGAACTTGCCGAAGGTGCTACGCCACTGCCACGTTTTAAACACCCAGAAAATGCGATTTACATTTTCGGTCCAGAAGACGGATCTATCACTCAAGATGTTGCGGATAGAGCGGACCACGTTGTGTACGTTCCAACAGTTGGTTGCATGAACTTGGCTGCAACCGTGAATGTGCTGCTTTATGATCGCCTTGCTAAGTCAGATGAAATGGACGAGAGCAACGAGCTGATTAAGAAAAGCCGTGATAATCGCAACCATCTAGTTATCAAAGAGAAGTGCTAGTCTGACTCTCGTGGTTAGATATTTTTAAAACTCAATAT
>NZ_MCYD01000821.1:0-8797 GCF_002876325.1 Vibrio sp. 10N.261.52.A1 | reverse complement strand
CCAATACCCTTGGAGTGGCTACTCAGTTATTAAAGTAACCAACCCCAAGTTCATCGAAAGTATAAACCTTGGAGGTAGCTCCAAGGTCAAGAAGAAGTTTTCGGTTAATACAATTTATTTAACAGTCTCGACCAAGTAAGTCACTATTATTGAGGCTTCAGTTCGGCACACTCTTCTCTGTTCGCTGAAACATCATCAATCAGCACTGCATCATGAGAACAGAAAGGTTGTGTATTCAAACTTACGATAGACACGTCATCTTCAACTGGCTCGACATTAGATCCCTGCATCAATTCAGAGATGTGGTAACGAAGTACTAAAACACCCAACAAGCCAAACAGAATATTACCCAGCGCTTGTCCGTAAAGAACGCCTAACGCGCCATACCATTGAGAACCTAAATATACGAAAGGCAAGGTACCAAGTGTCGCTTTACCTAAGTTCAGAGCGGTGGAATACAGCGGCTTACCTAGGTTATTGAACGAGGTGTTCGCGACAAACAGTGCACCGTTAAAGATGAAAGTAATGGCCACATAGGTACAGAAAGCAGCAACAATGATCGCCGCATCCCCTTGCAGACTAAAGCCATGAATCACAAGATCTTGGAGGAAGTACAACAGGACACAAACCACAATGGTGTACACAGTGGTTACAAATAGAGAGTTATTGAGCGTCTCTTTTACTCTGTCCATTCTCTCGGCACCAAAGTTCTGACCAATAATTGGCCCTACCGCGCCAGACAAAGCAAAAATCACAGCAAAACACACCGGCGTTAAACGACCAATAACCGCAAAGCCCGCAACGAAGTCTTCACCATATTGTGCAATACCTGTCGTGACAATGGCATTGCCGATAGGTGTCGCAGTGTTAGTAATGATCGCGGGGATCGCAATTGCTAAGATTGGACGGATATTGATGCGCCACTGCACAAATGATGGTGGAGCCACCAGCTCGTGACTGCGAATCAAAGGATAAAGTGAGAAGAATAGAACCGAAAAACGCGCCACCACAGAGGCGATAGCCGCACCTTCAATGTTCCAACCAAAGCCAAAAATAAACAGAGGATCTAAGATCGCATTTACGATCCCTCCCGATAATGTCGCCCACATAGAGCGTTTGGCATCACCCGCAGCTCTTAGGCCAGCACCGGCCGCCATCGCAAGCGCTAAAAACGGGCCACTCGGTAACAAAATCTGCAAATACGCTTGTGCGCGCTCAGCGGCTAAGCCTTTCGCACCAATGGCTGCCAATAACTCTGGGATATAAGCGTACATAACAGCAGTGACGGTTGAGCTAATGACAAACGCGGTTAGCATAATGCTAGTGCTGAGGTTTCTAGCTTGGTCTCTATTTTTTGAGCCTATCGCTTTTGAAACCAACGCCCCCATAGCAATAGAAGTACCAATCGACACAGAAGTAGAAAAGAAAGTGAGTGTGCCAGCAAAACCAACCGCAGCAGCCAGTTCAACCTGACCTAGCATACTGATAAACAGCATATCGAGTAGGTCGACCACAAACAATGCCATCAAGCCGACTGAGCCTGCTCCCGACATCACCAAGATGTGGCGCATCGTTGAACCTTCTACAAACTTTGCAGTTTGGTTTGACATGAAACCTCCAAAAGCTGAAACACCACAGGCTAAACCTATAGACCGACAAACAGGTCTAATTAGAAAAACTCCACGAAGAAAAAGGCGCTAGTGCGCCTTTTTTATTTCAGGGTGTTGAGAAAAATAATCGTTCTTAACACGCTACTATACAGGATGTTGGAAACATTCATCTAAGTTCTTGCCGATTGCTCTTAAAACATCGGTTCGAGTGATAATGCCGACCAGTTTCTGATTGTCGATGACAGGGTAAGCTTTCGGTTTGCCTACTTGCATCATATCTGCCAATTCGATAATGGATAAGTCTGGTGCGACTGATAGCACCTCTTGGTACATACAATCACCAACAATATGTGTGTCTTGGCAGAAATAGCTAACCTTAACTAGCTTCTCTAATAAATCTTGCTCAGAAAGGAAACCAATCACTTGTTCATTGTCATCAATAACTGGTCCACCCATGTGATGACTGCTCATCACTTTGTCTAACGCTAGACTTAACGGCATATCAGGAGTGAATGTCACAACCTGCTGCGTCATGTAATCTTTCACTTTAATTGAATGCATAGCGTTCTCCCTAAATACTTTGCGTCATGTTTTTATCTGCTTCTTTCATTTAATTGTTGTCTAAAATCTTGATTTTACTAAATGGATTTCAGCAATTTTATTGATAGGCAAAACCTAACAAGACAAAAAAGCAAGGCAGATAAAGGGTTGAGCGCACTTTCAAACATCCAAAAAAAGTAAAAAAAGAGCCCTTACAAAGTCTTACTTTCTCTTGCTTAACCTTACTCAGCCATAGTGGCTTGAATAGATAAACCCTGTAACCTTCATCACACTAATAATTAGAAAAGCCCGATTTAGGACGTTTATGCAACACGACAACACCATGTACGCGTATGTTTATACTCATCACGACGGTACAGAAACCACACTGATTGCAACGGTTGATAACCAACAGAAGCCACTCATTTCTCGCTGTGTACAAGAGATAAAAAGCATGTCGAGCTTAGCGATTGATATGGCGGCGCAACACAACTTGAGAGTGAAGCTCGTCAAATACCAGAAAGAGCAAGAAATCGATTTCGGCATGTTCCTCAAGTAACAACTCACACACTACCCCTTCGCGATACGGCAGCCATGTTCGAGTGGTTGCCGAATTCAGACTGACAAGCTTTAGCAACAAACGGTATACTTGATAAACAACACGTTCTCCTCTTTATTCGGTCTCGTATGTCTTTATCCACCGCCACCTCCAAGATCAAAACTTACTTCAGTGCATTGCTGGATTTTCAGTCCCGCATTTGGGTGGTTCATATCTTTGAAAATTCGATTACTGACCAATCATTTGTCATAAATGAGGATGGCTTTAAAGAGCCACTAGAGTGGATGAAAAAACGCGACTATCAAACCAAGATGCTCGATCGTGTTGATAAAATGAAGATATCGCAAGTTATCGAGATTCAATTCGAAGACAAAATGCACCGACTGATGCGAGTTAAGTAGTCGTTCTGTCCTGAGCATTTAACCGAAACACCCGATACAAAAAAAGGCCAGCAATCGCTGACCTTCTCTTACAAGCTCTATAGTATTTCAACTAACGCGCACAGTACTCATGCCATAGGCGTACGGCTTTTTGGTAGGCCTCAGTTTTGTCATGCGTCTCCGCAAACAAAATTGCTGTCATACTATCGACCACTGTGTTCGCCATCAAAGTCATCTCTTCAGCCGGCGTCCCGAGTACACATTCACTCGGCAGTGGCAAATCTGAGTTCATCATCTCTTCCCAATAGAAAGACTCAACTTTATCAGGAGAGCTCATCCATACTGTTTGACTCACTTTAGGATTGTATTCCGACTCACCGTTCATTCCTTTGAAAGAGATAACCGAATGAGATTTGTTGCCAATCACATGCTCAACTTCAGCATGAAGCTGTGGGAAGCCAGGGTGGAAGCTACCACGTAAACCTAAACGGCCACCACCAGGGTTCAGTGCTCGAACCACTGTATTGATCGGCGTTCTCAACCCATAACGATGCTTCCAACCAATCATGGTTTGCGCTTCAGGAGCAAAATTAGCCAACGGCAAATAAGCAATGCCATCTTGCTCAAGGATCGACTTAGCATGTTCAGGGTTATCAGCACATTGCACATCGACATCTTGCAAATGGCTTTCTACGTGCGTTCTACCGCTCGGCTTGTCCATGTAACCATGCATCAATACCTTATAGCCATTATCCGCTAAGATCTTAGCCGCCAGCAAGTTCCAAGGCTTACCACTAGCGCTTTCATTGCGCTTACCGGCATAACACGGCCAATCAATATCTGCCCCTAAATCGGGCACTCGAGATTGAAACGCTTTAACAAAGCCAGCAATTTCTTCATTGGTTTCGTTCTGCACACGAATTAGCATCAGTAGCATAGCCATCTGGTCGTCACCGACCTGTCCGCTTAAATACTCATCCATGATGCGGTAGGCTTGTTCGAACGATAAAGGCTTACGCCCTCTTTCGCCTCGTCCAACTGTACGAATACACTCTAAAATACTACTCATTGATTATTTATTCTCTTCCGTTGATATCAATAAAATTCGAATACGTCTTGATTCTATGACACCCACGTTACATTGCATAGCGATTCAGTTGCTAACACTCCAATTACCAAAACCATAGTGGGAGTTCTAAAAGTAAACTTCGTGGTGTAAAATTAACGTATGCAATGCTAACAGCGACATATTGAGTAGTACCCAAATGACTGTAAAGAAAACACTGAGCCAAAGAAAACGAGAATCGATCGTTGCCGCTGCTATCGCAGAATTTACTGAGCACGGTTATAAGGCCACCAGTATGGATAAAATATCGAGCCGAGCAGAAGTATCTAAACGCACCGTCTACAACCACTTTGCCAGTAAAGAGCTGCTTCTCGAGGAGATTCTAGACAGTATTTGGAGTAAAACGCTCGCCGCCACGCACTTCCCTTATCAAGCTGAGCTGCCTCTTGAACAACAACTCGCATCAATCGCGAATCAAGAACTAGAGCTGTTAGAGTCTGAAGGTTTTATCGATTTATCTCGCGTGCTCTTCTCTGAGTACTTCCATAATGCGGAACTTGCGAGCCAAGCAATGGAGAAATACTCTCAAGCAGAGAGTGGACTGACGACTTGGATAAAAGCTGCGCAGGCCGACGGTCGCTTAATCGAGCTCGACCCTCTGTTTGCTTCAACTCAATTCATTGCACTCATTAAGTCGTTCGCTTTTTGGCCGCAGATCATTGGTCATGCCCCTTCTCCCGACACACAGCACAAGCACATCATCGTGAACTCAACGGTTGAGATGTTTCTCAAACAGTATCAGGCCAAATAAAAGTTGAGCCCTGCTAAGTTTTGCCGGGTTTTAATTAGAGATAGACAAACGAGTGAGGTATGATTTGCTCGTTTTGTGGCTGAGCGGTTTGCCAGTTGCAGAATCTGATTTATTTCAGCCGTTGTTCAGATACAAAGACCACTATTTCATGCCAAAGTTGATAAGCAAAATTTGGGTACACGTTTTTATGCTGCTTGCGATGTTAATGGCCACCATCAGTGTGGATAGCATTGCGGGTAACAATATCGTTGCATCTCAACATCTATCAACGCCGTCAAACAGTATCTCGCCTTCACAGCCAATTGCCCAAGCTAACATTGAGCATCATTGTTGTGGCTCAGTCTGCTTGTTAAAAATGCCACCATTGATTGTGTCTGAGTCCTTCGATACTCAAATTGCCTCTTTAGCTCTTATTGAAAAAGAGCCTTCACACAAAGCGATTATTGCGCCTCAAGCACCTTATCGCCCCCCTATTTCTTAATCGTTTGTCCCAAATAGGCAATCCATGCCACCCAAAACAGCAGTTTTGCTGTGCTTAACGACATCCAAATTTAGGAAATAAACACATGAAAAAACTATTTAGCCTTTTTGCTGCTCTAATTATGAGCGCTTCTGTCAACGCCGCTCAGTTTGAAGAAGGTACTCACTACAAGATCCTTGATGTAGCAAAAGCAGACAAGCCAGTTGTGACTGAATTTTTCTCTTTCTACTGCCCACACTGTTACAAATTCGAAGGGGTAATTAAGTATCTGAAAGAAGACTTACCGGAAACAGCAAGCTTCCAAAAAGTTCATGTCGCTTTTATGGGCAACAATATGGCAGTACCGATGGCAAAAGCTTACGCAACAATGATTGCGTTGGATGCTGAAGAGAGCATGGTTCCTGCTATGTTTGCTCAGATCCATGAGAAGCAAAAGACACCACGCGACGAAGCTGAACTGCGCCAAGTATTCATTGATAATGGTGTCGATGCGAAGAAGTTTGACGCGGCATACAACAGCTTTGCGGTTAACTCGATGCAGAAACGCTTTGATCAACAATTTGATGCAAGTACCCTAACCGGCGTTCCTGGTGTGCTGGTCAATAACAAATACATCGTAAAGCCAGACCAAATCAAAAGCTACGAAGAGTACAACCAGCTAGTTAATTACTTACTAGCGCTCTAAGTCGTTTTTCATCTCCAAGCCAGTGAACTCATCACTGGCTTTTTTATCTCTATCGGCCTCAGAGCGCATGTAAATTGAGGCTAGCGCTATTGTTCACTGGCATCCGCAGTAAATTTTCATATACTGCACCTTATTAAGTCATCGACTATGTTGTTGTACTGAAAATACTCGTACTCAAAACCCTTAGCACTCAAATATTGGGACCTTTATGATCACTCTGACTACCAACTTTGGCGACATTGAAATTGAACTGAACCTTGAAAAAGCACCAGTAACGTCGAAAAACTTCCTTAAATACTGCCAAGACGGTTTCTATGAAGGCACGACATTTCACCGAGTTATTGAAGGTTTCATGATTCAAGGTGGTGGTCACACTATCGACATGACAGAAAAACCAACACGTGCTCCTATCGTGAATGAAGCAAACCGCGGTCTAAAGAACGTAATTGGCTCTGTAGCAATGGCACGTACTGATGCACCACATTCTGCAACCGCACAATTCTTTATCAACCTTGATGACAACGACTTCCTTGATCACACCTCGACTACGAACGCAGGCTGGGGTTACGCGGTATTCGGTAAAGTATCGGCAGGTATGGATGTAGTAAATAAGATTGCAGCTGAACCAACGACAATTCGCTGGGGTCACGAAGATGTGCCTTGTGAAGATATTGTGATTACAAAAGTCACTATCAACGAATAAATCGCACCAATAATTGCAATAAATGGTGAGACTCAGTCTCGCCATTTATAACTATCAATAGTATCAGCCGTACTTATTAGTGTACGGTATATTTATATGATCAACCCTATCCTCGCTATTCATCAGTCTCAATGACGTGTTATGCTCCGGATCTGCAAGCTTCTCCAGCATTGCGATCAACTTACATTGGACGTAACTCTAACCATGACTCGACTCTCTTTGTGGACAACAGCGCTCTTATCTTCTGTTGCCAGTTTCTCAAGTTCAGCTTTCGAAGTTGATACGCGAGAATCACAAGAACCTGAACTGGATGACCAATTTCGTGTCATTGCCATTCCCTTTTACGATCCAAGTGTAGATACAGGCATTTCTGTCGTTCCTATCTATAACTTCTATGCTGACGGCGAGTCAAAGAACGCATCAACGTTATCTGCAACGCTGACTTACACGCAAAATGATAGCTATTACATCAAAGGGAATGCTGAGCTCTTATTGAAAGGCGATTCAATTCGGTTTAGCGGTGAAATGGGCTTCTCTAGTACCAACATTACCTTGGTCGATCTGGTTGATACTAACCACCAAGAGTACACGTTCGATGGTGATTTCTATTTCAAAGTTTACGACAACATCTATCTCGGGATGGGTTTAGACTACTCCACCGCGCGTTATCTTGCCGATACACCGCGAGACAAACTTTTACTCAAACTCACCGGGTTTAGTGAAGAATACGAAGCCGACACAGGAGCAAAGTTCTCTTTCTTGTGGGATGAACGAGAGCACTACTACTACCCTTATCATGGCTTTTTATTCGAGCTGACCTATGAAGACCATGGAGAATGGCTTGGTAATGACAAAGATGCGACCTACTCTTCGCTCTTTTCAGATTACCGACTGTTTTACAGCTTAACGCAGGATGACAATCACATCATCGCAAGCCGCTGGGTGACTCGTTATCTACTGGATGCTGAAAATGCCCCAAGTAGTGCATACAGCACCTATGGTCGACAAGGGCGAAATGTTCAACGTGGTTTCGTCGCGGGTGATCACATCGCTTCGCATATGACCAATCTTGAAATGGAATATCGCTATTCGATTTCAGGCTCGTCCATCAACTTCTTGAACAACGTCGCGGTGGTAGGTTTAACGGGTGTGGGCAAGGTATTTGGTGAAAGGCTGAATCCAACCGACCCTTATCATAGCTTTGACGATGGTGACCTGCTTACTATGGTTGGTCTCGGGCTACGCTATCGTTTAATGCGCCAAGAGCGAATCAATGTGCGAATGGATTTCACCTATAATAACGAAAATGAAGTACTGGCCTACTTTAGCTTAGGTGAAAATATCTAGCCCAAGCTGTGGCCTTTTTAAAGCCATTATATCTAACCGATGATTCCCCCAAGCCTGCCACGACTCGATGCGTACAGGCTTTCTGTTTATAGAGCCTCAAGAAAAAACTACCAACGAGAGCGGTAAGTACGGTGACAAGCTCGGCATGTATTATTGGCCGAGTCTAAACCCCGCTCAGCTTTGCTTTTGTCCTGCTCAAGACTGGCTTGCTGTAACTCAATAAAACCTTGATTCATCTGTAACATCAGTTGATTGAATTTCTCAGGCTTACTCCATACCGCGTCTTTCGCTTTACCGCCCTTATCACTCACAGCAAAGCTGTTGGTGAGTACGAGTCCGTGCTCTAGCAAGTTATCACTTAGTACCTCAACCTTTTGCCAATCTGTATTTCGACTCCCTAATTCTGAAGACACTTGCTTATTGAGTTTTTCTATTGAGCTAAAAGCCTGTTGGCGATTGTCGACCGTTTCAGTTGCGGCAAAAGTGCTCATTGGCACTGCGATAAGTAAAGCGATAGTGAGTTTTTTCATAGTGTCACTCCTGTTTATTGGTGGATTGATTGTCTGATCTTTCAATTCGAATCGATGAGATGCATTTAATTTACACAACAACAGT
>NZ_MCYD01000820.1:0-3354 GCF_002876325.1 Vibrio sp. 10N.261.52.A1 | reverse complement strand
GATATTCCCAACTTTACTGATATGGGAGGCGTTATCGAGTTAACACATATAGATAATAAGCTTAAGCCAAAGATAAACTTAGCTAACGCCAAGCAAGGTGAATACGTTATCGGCTCAAATTTATTACGTATCGCTATTGTGGAGGACAAATAATGCTGTCTTTCATCAACAATATGTCGATAAAAAACAAACTGATATTGCCAATAATCACCTTTATTGTGGTCACCTTTGTCACCATTCAATCAGTAAATTACACTGTCACTTTTAAAAGAGAGAAAGAGAGTCTCATCCAAAGAGTTAAGGTACTGGCTCAAGGTGTGGCTTATAACCTTCAAGCTGCAATACTATTTGAGGATAAATCGTCGGCTCAGGAGATCCTTTCTGCATTTGTCGCAGATAAAGATATTGTTCGAGTTAAACTCTATGACGTGAACGAACAGTTATTTGCAAGCTATCAAGCCAACGATAAGAGCATACCTAGGCCAAATTCCGAAGAACTAGAGGATATCGCCGATCATCAGTTTGCTATCTCTGAAAGTTATATCTTCTTGCTGGTTCCGGTCACTTTAGACGACGCGGTAATAGCCAACTTGAGGGTGACTATATCGAAAGAAACGTTCAATACGATCTTAACCAACATCTTCAAGACCGCTATTGTCTATCTTCTGTTTCTTTTGATTCTGGGTGGCGTACTCGTCAAATTGATTCAGCGCTTCATTATCGCACCTATGTTTGAACTCAACGAAGCAATGCAAGCCTTCGTAGAACGACGTTCTGACCAGCCTAGGCTCGTAGCAAGTAATCGCGATGAGATAGGGGATCTCGTTCGTGCTTTTAATACCATGCAAGAAAGGCTGCAACACCGTGACAACCAAATCAATTTCACGCTAGACAAACTTCAAGAAGAAAAGTCCTTTGCAAATGAGGTGATTGAAACCGTTCAGCACTCATTACTCGTCGTCGACGAAAAAGGACTGATCGTTCATGCGAATGCAGCGACTCGCGACATCTTCAAATGTTCAGAGTCTTTCCTTGAAAACTTATTGATCCAAGACTTGATAGTGACCAAGCAAACAGGCTTCCTACAGGGCGTTATTGACTGCAATATCGAACTGAACGATGAGCTGTTAGAAACTACGGATCTTTTTCAATCCAAACGTTGGCTCCGTGTAAGTAGTCGTTCGTTGTCAAAACATGGCCGAATTCTTTATGCAGTTCAAGATGTAACGGATATCGAAATCGCTATGAGTCGCCAGCGTATTGCCGCCGGTGTGTTCGAAAACAGCAAAGACGGGTTAATCGTACTTAATTCATCGAATGTGATTACTATGGTTAACCCTGCAGTCACTCAACTCCTCGGCTATCATGCAGATTTGCTGGTGGGCAAAACACCGTTTGAAGTCTTCTCATGGCAACAGTTCTCGTCATTAATGCCAACCATTCGTAGCTCATTAGAGAATTATGGGCAGTGGCAAGGAGAAGTGTGGGAAAAAAGTGCATCTGATGACTTAGTGCCAATGTTTGTCAAAGTTAACCTAGTTTCATCGGATGAAGAGAAAGATGAGTTTGATATGGTGCTGACGCTATCCGATCTATCTAACGTCAAAGAGATGGAAAGGCTCGAACACTTAGCACATCACGACGCGTTAACAGGTTTAGCGAACAGAGCGCGGCTGTATAAGGTGATGGATGAAGTTGTTTCCTCAAGCAATTACGCCAATCAACAATTTGCCGTTATCTATTTGGATCTAGATGGTTTCAAACACGTCAATGACAACTATGGCCATGATGCAGGTGATGCCATCCTTAAGGAAGTATCAAGCAGGCTGTTATCTCAAGTAAGAGCCGGAGATCTAGTCGCGCGTTTGTCGGGAGATGAATTTGTTCTTATTATTAAACAGACAAACAAAGTCATGCTAGCGAGGCTCGCTGAGCGCTTATTAACACTTATTGGACAAACAGTGCATCACAAACAGAGATCTCTCAATGTTGGGGCTAGTTTGGGTATCCACTTAGTCGATAACTCTGAGCATGACATCGACGCGATTCTCAAAATAGCCGACGAAGCGATGTATCAAGCGAAGCGCAAGGGTAAAGGTCAATTTGTATTCTCTGACGATAATGAATACCTATAACAGTTTGTTAGCCAACCCTAAGTTGTTGTATCATAAGTGATAGATTGAGTATTCATAATAAAAGGTATACTAAACATGAATGTTTTAGTTACAGGTGGCATGGGTTACATCGGTAGCCACACAAGTATCCAGATGATTAACGCAGGCATGACGCCTGTCCTTTTTGATAACTTATACAACAGTAAACCAAGCGTATTAGAGCGTATCGACAAGGTATCTGGTGTTCGCCCAGTGTTCGTTGAAGGTGACATTCGCAATAAAGCGCTATTAGCGGAAACAATGAAACAACACAATATCGAAGCAGTTATCCACTTTGCTGGCTTGAAAGCGGTAGGTGAATCTGTAGAGAAGCCCCTTGAATACTACGATAACAATGTTAACGGCACTTTAGTGCTTGTAGATGCTATGCGCGAAGCGAATGTTAAAACGTTAGTATTCAGCTCATCAGCAACCGTGTACGGTGATCCTACAAGTGTGCCTATTACTGAAGACTTCCCAACCAGTGCGACGAACCCTTATGGCCGTAGTAAACTTATGGTTGAAGAGTGTCTAACGGATTTCCAAAAAGCGAATCCAGACTGGAGCATTACGCTACTTCGTTACTTTAACCCAGTAGGTTCACACCCAAGTGGCGAACTAGGTGAAGATCCACAAGGCATTCCAAACAACTTAATGCCGTTTGTTTCTCAAGTTGCCGTTGGCCGACGCGAGTTCTTGTCTGTATTTGGCAGCGACTACCCAACGAAAGATGGTACCGGTGTTCGTGATTACATCCACGTTATGGATCTGTCTGACGGCCACATCGCGGCACTTGAGAAAGTAGGGCGCAAAGATGGTCTTCACATCTACAACCTTGGTACAGGTAACGGTTCTAGTGTTTTAGACATGGTTAAGGCGTTTGAACAAGCAAGTGGTAAGGAAATCCCTTATAAACTTGTTGAGCGACGCGCAGGTGACATCGCAGAATGCTGGGCAGATCCTGCTAAAGCTCAGAAAGAACTTGGTTGGAACGCGACACGTACACTGACAGAAATGACAGAAGATACGTGGCGCTGGCAGTCCACAAACCCTAATGGTTTCCCAGGCTAATATAGTTGTTTCATGAATGGTTAACTTATAAAAAGATGCTCTAGGGCATCTTTTTTGATCTAAATCGAATAAAAAGTAAATTAGTGGTTAAAAAGTATCATTCTGTATTCATTGTGTTACTATGCACGCG
>NZ_MCYD01000819.1:0-453 GCF_002876325.1 Vibrio sp. 10N.261.52.A1 | reverse complement strand
AGGTATGCCTGAAACTTGTCGCCTTGACTAAAAAGCATGCGAAATGAGGTAGAACGAACGTGCTCTCTGGTGTTTGACTGTCTTTCGAAAAAAAAATCACCATTCCATTCAAAACGATACATTTTTATCAGTTTAGCTTTAATCGGATTTGCTTGAAAAGCTGAAATAAAGCACTGGCTAACCAGTGCTTTATTAGTTGATAATACCTACAAATAACGAAAGGTATCAGTACTTAGATCATCAATTTTCCGGCCGACGTGCAGCCCTATCCCGTGAGTTCTTACGATTTTTCTCTCGGGCTAAAGCCTTAGTAAATCTAACGTTAGGCATACCGAAAACACAACCACCACCAACCAAGATCATTTCTTCTTGATTTAATAATAAATAATCCCCTATTCATAACCTGTTTTTAATTTTTACAACTAAACAAAAAATTAGCGCAATGTTAATTAT
>NZ_MCYD01000818.1:0-816 GCF_002876325.1 Vibrio sp. 10N.261.52.A1 | reverse complement strand
TCAGGCATACCTAACCCACTAATCTCGTTCAACACTTTTATCATCACGTCAGCATCTCCCATTCGTACATAGTGATGTCTTAAGCTCAATCGTCTTCCTAGTCACAGTTTAACTCGATACATTGCTGTTTCTGAAAGTGAATGTCGGTGGTATCTATACTTCTCTTTCCAATACAATTTATTTGAGTCGTATAACTTCTATTAACCCATTGCGAGTGATCTCAGATATCCTCTCAAGTCATTTATCTATCCTGATGAAGAAACAGAGTCTTAATTATGATGATGAAAAAATAACCACCTACTGAAGTAGGTGGTTTAAAGGAAGGCCTTAAAACTTACCTGTTTACTGCTAAGGAACAGAGACGCACGATGCGTAAAGACTGTCGTCACTCGGCATAGTCAAACCAGAGTTTCCATTTCTGAGAGAGAAATTGTAATAGCCCGGACCACGAGCAGTTGATGTCCAGTAATTAATCCTGACTGCCCAGCCTCTAGCTGTAAACATATTGCCGTTTGCATTGAATAGTCCTCTTAATTCATTCTCGGTAGCTAAACGCCAGTTGGTTCGTCCTGCAATATTATTGGTATTATATGTGTTACATAATAAGTCTGCTTTGTTCCAATCGAAAAGATAGAAATCCCCGCTTGGGCCTGACGTTCCTATTTCTTGTGTAAAACCGTCATTTACACTGCCTCCTATGCTATCTAGGAACATTTTGGATGGTGTATTAGTAAACAATGTACCGCTACCAGTATCGAAGAGATCAACACATGAAGTTCCAGTCCTCCTGCATGCATAGACTTCTACATCCACAGT
>NZ_MCYD01000817.1:0-2603 GCF_002876325.1 Vibrio sp. 10N.261.52.A1 | reverse complement strand
CATTTAATTTATATTGCGTTACAGATTACTTCGAGTGAAACTGCTCGCAAGCGATCATCGTATTTTCGATTAAGCTCGCCACTGTCATTGGGCCAACACCACCCGGTACAGGTGTGATGAAGCTTGCGCTCTCTTTCGCGACATCGTATTCAACGTCACCGACTAGTTTGCCAGATTCTAAACGGTTGATACCAACATCGACCACAACTGCACCTTTCTTAATCCATGCACCAGGAATGAAGTTAGGCTTACCTACAGCAACCACAACAACGTCTGCTTGACGTACGTGGCCTTCAAGGTCTTTCGTGAAACGGTGGCATGTCGTCGTTGTACAGCCCGCTAGAAGCAGTTCTAGGGTCATCGGGCGACCTACGATGTTTGAAGCGCCAACAACAACCGCGTGTTTGCCACGTAAATCGATGTTGTAACGGTCAAGTAGGGTGATGATACCTTTTGGCGTACAAGAGCGAAGCTTTGGCATACGCTGAGCCAAACGGCCGACATTGTATGGGTGGAAACCATCAACGTCTTTTTCTGGTGTGATGCGCTCAAGAACGTGAGTGCTATCGATGCCAGCAGGTAGAGGCAGTTGAACCAGAATACCGTCGATCTCTGGATCTTGGTTCAATTGGTCTACTAGGTTTAACAGTTCATCTTCTGTTGCAGTGGCTGGCAAATCGTAAGATTTAGATACGAAGCCAACTTCTTCACACGCTTTACGCTTACTACCAACGTAAACCTGAGAAGCAGGGTCTTCACCCACTAAAACAACCGCTAGGCCCGGAGCGCGTAATCCAGCTTCAGTACGAGCTTTTACACGTGCAGCAACTTCGGAGCGAACCGTTTGAGAAATTAGCTTTCCATCAATATTTTGAGCAGTCATGAATTTCCTTAGTATTGATATTCAAGTTAGTGGCTGATGTTTTTGGCGCATTATTCCAGAAAATCTTTTTGATTACCATCAAGCAAACGATTGCTTTGCTCTATTTTCCAACACTTATATGTTTGTTGACCTTTTTTTACTCACTTAGATCAGAATGTTACATAAAGCCGTTGCTTTCATGATTCGAATTCGTATAATTCCCTCCTGTAGCGCGCCCTTAGCTCAGCTGGATAGAGCACGTCCCTTCTAAGGATGTGGTCGTAGGTTCGAATCCTACAGGGCGTGCCATTATTTAAAGAAACCCGATAGCTCTCTGAGTTGTCGGTTTTTTTGCATTTCATCCATCATAAAACACTTTTTTTAAAGCTCCAGTTATTCCCTTCTCTTATTCATTTCGTTCGGCTCATGTAATAGAAAGTTAAAATTGTTCCTTTTTTGGGGTTTACATCATTTGGTAATAAAGCCACTATGAATTCACGAAGAATAGACAAGTAAAGCTGTTCACCAGCGGGTTTAGGAATCAAACCTTCTGCTGATGGCTGATTTAGAGGAAGTAATGGCAGGAAACAGTATCGGACAACATTTCCGCGTGACCACGTTCGGAGAAAGTCACGGTATCGCACTAGGATGTATCGTAGATGGGTGCCCACCAGGATTAGAAATTACCGAAGCAGACCTTCAAAAAGATTTGGACCGTCGTCGCCCTGGTACTTCTCGCTATACAACGGCTCGCCGTGAAGCAGATGAAGTAAAGATTTTATCAGGTGTATTTGAAGGCCAAACTACGGGTACTTCTATTGGTCTATTGATTGAAAATACAGACCAACGCTCTAAAGACTATTCCGAAATTAAAGACAAATTCCGCCCAGGCCATGCTGATTACACGTACCATCAAAAGTACGGTGTGCGTGATTACCGTGGTGGTGGTCGCTCTTCAGCTCGTGAAACAGCAATGCGTGTTGCAGCTGGTGCGATTGCGAAGAAATACCTAAAACAAGAATTTGGTGTTGAAATCCAAGCTTACCTTTCTCAAATGGGTGATATCTCAATTGATAAAGTGGATTGGAACGAGATTGAAAACAACGCTTTCTTCTGCCCTGATGCAGATAAAGTACCTGAGTTTGACCAACTGATTCGTGACCTACTAAAAGAAGGCAACTCGATCGGTGCGAAGATTCAAGTGGTTGCGACTAAAGTGCCGGTAGGCCTTGGTGAGCCGATCTTTGATCGTCTTGATGCCGATATCGCGCACGCGCTGATGAGCATTAACGCTGTTAAAGGTGTTGAGATTGGCGATGGCTTTGATGTGGTTAATCAACGCGGTAGCGAACACCGAGATCCATTAACGCCAGAAGGCTTCACTAGCAACCATGCTGGCGGTATTTTAGGTGGTATCTCTACTGGCCAAGATATTGTGGCAAGCATTGCGCTTAAGCCAACATCAAGCATTACGGTACCGGGTGACACTATCACTAAAGATGGTGAAGCGACGCAGCTCATCACTAAAGGTCGTCACGATCCATGTGTTGGTATTCGTGCGGTGCCAATTGCAGAAGCGATGCTAGCGATTGTTCTACTCGATCATCTATTACGCCATCGTGGTCAGAACCATGGCGTAACGACGAATACTCCTCAAATCTAACGATTGAGTGAATGAAAAAAAGGGTTGCTTCCTGTCGGAGCAACCCTTTTTGTTTTCTAGTGGTATTTGTTATTAATG
>NZ_MCYD01000816.1:0-6508 GCF_002876325.1 Vibrio sp. 10N.261.52.A1 | reverse complement strand
AATCTCTTAATAACTATTTCAATTTGATAACCTTGAGTAGAAGCTAAACTTCAGACATAAAAAAGCCCTGACTTATCGTCAAGGCTTAGGCTCTCGATAGGGGGATATGGTTTAGTCTATCCACACACCGAACAATTAGGCATCTTCATTAAATTCATTTCACGCCAGCTATGAGACATGGCGTCGAGAATCAAAAGCTTACCTTGTTTTGGCTGTCCAAACTTAGCGATAACTTTGATCGCTTCCAATGCTTGAGCTGCGCCCACCATGCCAACAACAGGCGCCATCACACCAGCTTCAACACAGCTTAGTGCTGCGTTGCCGAACAGAGCGCTCAAACACTGGTAGCAAGGTGCATTGTCATCTTGATAAGTGAATACGCTAATCTGACCTTCCATGCGAATTGCAGCACCAGAAACTAAAGGCGTTTTAGATGCGTAACATAAGCGGTTCAATTGATTGCGCGTTTCAACGTTGTCGCTGGCATCAAGTACTAACGAATGCGCTTCAATGAGCTTTGCTAGTGCCTCGTCATCAAGTCTGTAGTCGACCGTTTCAACTCTAAGGTGTGGGTTTAACACCTGTAATGATTCAGCGGCTGAAACGACTTTCTTCTTACCAATATCAGCATCGGTGTGAAGCACTTGTCGTTGCAAGTTTGAAAGCTCAACAATATCATCGTCGATCAATGTCAGCTTACCAATGCCTGCAGTCGCAAGGTATTGAGCAGAGGCGCAGCCTAAGCCACCTGCACCTAACACCAAAATCGAGCTCTGTTTCAGCGCTTCTTGACCCTCAAAATCAAACTGCTTGAGAATGATCTGGCGGTTATAGCGAAGCATTTCCGCATCAGACAAAATTTCCATCAGCAAGCCTCGTTAGTAAAGCGTCGAGTTAAACAGTTGAATCTGAACCGTTTCACCAACTTCAACACGACCACGTTCGCGCTCTAGTACCACAAAGCAGTTTGCTAAGCTCATTGAGCGGAAAGCACCGGAGCTTTGGTTACCTGTTGTTTCTACGACAAATTGACCGTTTTCAATCGAGTAGATACCACGTTGGTAATCAGTACGGCCAGGGCCTTTTTTGAATGCAGACTTAGTCGTTGCAGGAATAGATTCTGGCGCTGTCCACGCAGTGTGACCGGCAAGTTTAGCCAGCATAGGTTGAACTAACACGTACATCGTCATCATTGCAGACACTGGGTTACCCGGAAGGCCACAGAACCAAGCGTTGTCTAGCTCACCGAATGCGAACGGTTTACCCGGTTTGATTGCTAGTTTCCAAAAGCCGATTTCGCCAAGCTCTTCGAGAATGTCTTTGGTGTAATCCGCTTCGCCGACACTTACGCCACCAGAAGTGACAACTACGTCTGCCAATTCTTGCGCTTTTACAAAGGTTTCTTTAAGTGTTGTAGGGCAATCAGGGATAATACCTAGGTCGATTGCTTCGCAACCAAACGCTTCAATCAGTGGTTTGATACCGTAGCGGTTGCTGTCGTAGATCTGACCGTCTTCAAGAGGCTGACCTAGCGGTTTTAGCTCATCGCCAGTAGAGAAGAACGCGACTTTAGGCTTGTGTGCAACAATCACATGGCTCACACCAAGTGAAGCGATCATTGGAATGTCACGAGGCGTTAAACGTTCACCGCGGCTAAGAACGATGTCACCTTGTTTGATGTCGTCACCAGTAGGGCGAATGTTATTATTCAGTTTGATGTCGTCTTGTTGAATCTCAATGCCTGCATCGGTTTCACGAGTATTTTCTTGCATGATGACTGCATCACAACCTTCCGGGATTTTAGCGCCTGTCATAATGCGAATACAGGTGTTTGCTGGCCATTCGCCTTCAAACGGCTGACCCGCAAAAGACTTACCCGCCAATGGCAGTACTTTACCATTCTCTAGGTCAGCTAAACGCAGCGCGTAACCGTCCATTGCTGAGTTATCAAAAGGAGGTACAAAAATAGGGGAGAGTATGTCTTCAGCAAGAACGTAGCCCAATGCATCTGCCAATGGCAGAGTTAGAGTCGTTTGAATAGGTTTGATTGGTGACAGCAGCTTATCTAGTGCTTCTTCAATTGGCATTAAGCCCGGAGCATCGCAACAGCCCATAATTGAAATCCTTTGATCGTTATTGTTTTGATTTTGTGGTTGGCAATGGTGGTTCAATAATGATTAAAACACGCTTTTCGTCAACGAAATTGAAGCCACTTTAGCACAGTTTAGCCCCCGTAAATAATGACCTCCCTTAAAATATGGGTGTATTTATTCAAAATTCCGAGTATCCTTGTTTGCCATCCAGAAGGGGTAATAAAAGAGGAAGTTCAATGTCAGGTCTTAGCGAATCAGCGAAGTTGGTTAAAGATGCGCTAGCAAGCCGCGGTTTAGAGACGCCAATGAGTCCTAACCAGGTTAGCCGAGAAGAGAAAAAGGAACGAATCGAGCACCATATGCGTGAGATTCTCACTCTACTCGAACTTGATCTTACGGATGATAGTCTGGAAGAAACGCCACACCGCATTGCTAAAATGTATGTGGATGAGATTTTCTCTGGTTTAGATTATGCAAATTTCCCTAAAATTACCGTAATTGAAAACAAGATGGGCGTTCGTGAGATGGTACGTGTAAAAGACATTACCGTGACCAGTACTTGTGAGCACCACTTGGTGACGATTGATGGTAAGACAGCTGTCGCTTACATCCCTCGTGGTAAAATCATTGGTCTGTCTAAGATCAACCGTATCGTGCGCTTCTTTGCACAGCGTCCACAAGTTCAAGAGCGTATGACTCAACAGATCCTTGTCGCTTTGCAAACTTTACTTGAAACAGAAGATGTTGCTGTAACCATGGATGCGGTTCACTACTGCGTTAAATCGCGCGGCGTGATGGACGCAACCAGCGAAACCACCACCACAGCACTGGGCGGTATCTTCAAATCTAACCCAGCGACACGTCACGAGTTCTTACACGGTCTGCGTTAATCGCCTGTGATGTGATAAGCACGATTTAGCCTCAGTAAATCGGTAAGCAAGATTCTAAGCCTCGCTCTCAGCGGGGCTTTTTTGTACCTGTAATATGAGTTTTCAGGAGCGTGGATAGGAGATCCCCGACTCAGTCGTTCCTCCTTCTCGGGGATGACGGAGAAGATCGGTTTGCTCATAAGAGAAAATACGAGGGTGGAGGTTCAGTTTGTATTCTATT
This sequence comes from Vibrio sp. 10N.261.52.A1, assembly GCF_002876325.1. Classification (NCBI taxonomy): domain Bacteria; kingdom Pseudomonadati; phylum Pseudomonadota; class Gammaproteobacteria; order Vibrionales; family Vibrionaceae; genus Vibrio; species Vibrio sp. 10N.261.52.A1. The sequence continues at coordinate 3,305 of NZ_MCYD01000816.1, read as the reverse complement.
GTCAGCCTTTTAGAAGCACGCGCTGCCGATCTTGCAGAGTGAGCGACTTAGTCATATTCGTCATTCCCTAAAGCGAGGGACGAGTGTAGTAGGGAATCTGATGTCCAGGAGGAATTGTGGAAACGGTGGTGGGAAAGAGATGCGCTCTACACAGTGCAAAGCGCAAATTTGATTCTAGCTGGTGGAGTGTTTACGACAGGTTAAACAAACGCTTTAAACTATGAACAAAACCGGACGGCTTATTCTCTGTTTGATAGATGTTCAAGCCATCGTAGAAACTCGCCATGAACTCAACACGGATTTCATCGTCTGTGCTTCTTGATAAGCGAGACAGCAGTTTGGCAGTCGCTGCTGCGTGATCATTGGCTAGGCTGTAATCCATACCTAGTCGACCTTGAATGAACAACCATAAATGTGTCACTAACTTTAACTGCTGAGAGCTAGAGTTTTGAAACTTGTCGCCATGTTCACTGCCTACCGTATTGTCGAAGACATTTTGCATCGCTTTGCTAGCGTCTTTATTGCTCTCAAAACGATAGCTGGCATCGATATGTTCTTTGGTCAGTAGGCCAAGCAGTGTCTGACGGGCTGAATTATCAGGCTTATTCTCACAAGCGTGTTTAAACAGAGCGTGGTTTTCGTCGATAAAAGACGAGAGCTCTTTCTCGAAACCCGTTGCAATCGCAGTTACTGAATCTAAACCTGACTCTTTCAAGCAAACGTGAAGTTTGGTTCTAGCTTGTTGGTTTTCTTCAATTTTTTGCTGATTACTGGTTGGAAGCTCAGTCATTACTCTGTAGCTCTTCCCACGTAACTTCAGCTGATTGCGTGTCGCTATTCACGAATGCAGAGTTGCCCGTCAGCATAACTGAAAGGTCCATGGTGCGCTCTGTCATTGCAGCTAATTGCTCAATACCATCATTGTCTAGACGAACAATGTGGGCTTTAAGGTAACCGAATTTACCTTTGTTCTGCTCCCACCAAACGTTTGATTTAGTATTGAAGCTGAACACACGAACAGACTTTGATAGGCGAGTGGCTTTCTTAACACGTTCAGCGTCAGGTTCGCCCACATCGATCCACTCAAGGATCTGGTCATCTAAAGACTTCTGCCACAAATCAGGTTCTTCGATAGTCGACAACCCTTTAGTAAACTGAAGCTCCGGTGAAGCATTGATACAAAACGCCATGATGCGAGCCATCATACGCTGTTCTGTTTCAGAAGGATGCTGTGCAATCGTTAGATTAAAAGAGTCGTAATAGTCGCGGTTCATATCAGTTAAAGAGATACGAAACTTGTAGATTGTCGGTTTGAGAGCCATATGATGTAAGGGTTCCAATCGGATGAGGTGTCTATAGCTGTACCAATGAGTTTTTTGAAATCACAGACTATAGGTAAGTTTCGCCTAGTATAAACGAACTAGAGCAGTTGGCTAGCAAGATGAGGCTTCTGTTACACCATAATTATTTTAAGTACTTATGGTGAACTAACAAGGAAGAACACGGGTTCAATTTAGGTGGTCATGACGTAAGCGTTTAACAATTATGTGACTGAGAAGTGAGCGCCCCGAGTCATACAAAAGAATTGATGAAGTGTAAGTACACGAAGTGCCAACAATTAAGGTATTGACACTTCTTGGTCAGCCTATAAACACTATATGTCAGTGTCGTAATAGTCTCATATTTCGTCTAGATTATTGTTAACTAATATTAATTACGTGTCGCTGTAAATGGCACGAATTCATTTTGCTCTAAACCATTGGGACCTGAGCATCTCACTTTTCCTGCTATGTAATCATCAGAAATATATGTTATTTCATAGGCTGCATCATAGAATGAACTGTCTTTAGCGACGATTTTATTATTTTTTAAAGACATTCTAGCCTCGCAAAAGTAGCCTGAATTGAAGGATATACCAAGTATACCATTTCTTAATACGCCGAGTTTCGGATTTGAGCTTGTACCTCCTTTCAGCGAGACATTCATGGTATACGAGCCACGGCGGTCTCTAAAGCGCTGATAAGCACTAGAATCAACCAAACCCTGTCCAAGGCCTGTCAGCGGCGAATATTTTAGTTGACCACTTTCAGTAACGAAAACCAGTTCCTCAATGTTGTCACCGTTAAGATCTACCATTGAAAAACTCTTGATATCTTCATTCGGCAAAAGTTCTCTAGGTTCACCTAACATAGAACCTGAAGCAACAGCGGCTACTGAAAATAAAGTGGCAATAGAAAGGGTAAATATTGTTCTTTTCATACTAATGTACTCATTTTATTGATGTTTTTTACTAGGTTATTCATTTGGTAGCATATCAAGATTGGTGTGTTGTTTGAAGATGAATTTATAAAATGAATGCTTAATGCTTGATCTTTAACACACATGTATAACGTTCGTTGTATATTCGTTTTCTCAGTACAATTTTGTAGGAATAACAGGCAGGGATTAAAGTGAGCGCAAGTACAAACAAAAATACCGCCCATATGCTGATTTCCTACCTTTGAGTCAGTTGTGAGGGTGTCGAATATTTTTACTGTGCTGGCGACCAAATGTAATGAACTAGGCTTAGTTTTACGTGGTGGTTAAGTGATGAATATTGAGGTGGACTTTAGATGTTAGATAAAGGAGCTTCGACCTAGTAGCGGCTTTGACCAGAGGTTTTCGTTTGGTTTTTTGTTCTCCGGGCTATGGTTTGGTCTCAGCGCATAATGCCTTGTCTTAATTGTCACTCAAACGATTGGCGGGGTAAAAAAATAGCCAGCAGAGGCTGGCTATTTTTAGAAAGCTTTAAAATACTAAATTAAAGTACTTTGATGCTGTCAGCTTGTGGGCCTTTTTGACCTTGAGATACTACGAACTCAACTTTTTGGCCTTCAGCAAGAGTTTTGAACCCTTCGCCAGTGATTGCAGAGAAATGTGCAAATACGTCTGGACCGTTTTCTTGTTGAATGAAACCGAAGCCTTTAGTTTCGTTGAACCATTTTACTGTACCAGTAACTGTGTTAGACATGATGTTATCCCTAAAATTAATTTTTATAGTGAGCCAATTGTGGCACTGATAGCGTGGAAAAGTTTATTGCTATTGCGTACAACACAACGGGGTTACTAGTAATCCAACGAAATGTTTATATACAAAGAACTTTCTTTCTAGCCGGAATCGAGTCTAAATCAAATCAGGGGATAGTCAATCGAATACATAGGGAAAGGTTGCAGAAACTTGGAGGTAGTCAAACTTTGCATTCCTTAAATATCATGTAGTTACAGTTGTATGGTGATTTCTTGTCGTTTTTGTGAAAAACATAGGT
>NZ_MCYD01000815.1:0-3387 GCF_002876325.1 Vibrio sp. 10N.261.52.A1 | reverse complement strand
GTATTACTAATCATCTCGAACTTGATATTAAGATATTGCTTCTTGATTGGCTCTTGCTCTTGATACCAATCCGAAGAAACCGAATCGTATTTTTCTTTTAGATAATCCTGACAAGGCTTCTCTTCCGAACGGTAAGTTAAGCAATTCTTCGAAAGAACCAACTGAAATAGGTATAGGGAGTCATGGTATTGAGGATCCACTTGGTCATAGAACACCGTTTGAACAACCGACGAGTGATTAACGTCTTGTGCAAAAGAAGTATTCGACAAAAGCGCGCCCATTAATACGAACGGCAAAGCCTTAGATATTTTCATGTATTTTTATTCTCGCTGAGATTTTATGTTTCGCCGCTAATAATAAAAATAACAATAAAAATAACAATCGAACCTAGTGATAAAACAATCAAAAAGATATGAAAAGCCGCCCCCTCGCCCCTGTTAATGGTAAAAATATATTTATGTGTTCACATGTTAAGATAAGTGATTAAAAGTAAAATAGCCCCAACGCAAAAAAGCTATAGCTAACAAGTCATTGGTTAAAATGCTCTCAACTACTCACCTTAGTCCTTCTTTATGCTCCCTAAACTTCAGCTAAAATCATGTTAGAGGTCCATTAAAGACCGATCTTTATCGTCCCTTTATAGATATGGCTTTACACGCCCTATTGAACCCTTACAATGTGCAGCAACTATATTTATCACGGTTTATCTCTATGTCTATTCAATGGTTTCCGGGTCACCCATATTGAAATCTCACAGCTTACCAGAAAATCTTTTTAAAACTTTAAAATCATCAACTTAACCAACAATTCAATTCCAGAAAGTCCCACCACGTTTTATTGAAAACCATCACTTTGGTACCCCACCTGGTACCCCACCAGATTATATTGCTATACAATGGTCTCTACTCGCCCATCTATGTGATTATGATTATGGCTAAACGGATTACAGATACATCAATCAAAGCACTCGTTATCAAGGACAAGGAATATACCTACACTGTTGAAGAGGGCTTACAACTTCGCATTCGCCCTAAACGCTCCCCTTCCGGAAAAGGAACAAAAGCCTGGCAGTTTAAGTATCGTCACCCTGTAACACGAAAAGTAACTAAAATTTCAATGGGAACCTATCCTTCTTTAGGTCTGGCTGCCGCCAAATTAGAAGCAGCAGAATATCGCAAACAAATTGCGTTAGGTTTAGATCCTAAGCGCCTCAAAGAAGATAAGAGAATTGAAGAGCTGCGTAAGCACAACGATAACTTTCTCTCAGTTGCAACGATGTGGTTTGAAAGAAAACGTAAGTCTGTTAGTCCCTTTCATGCAGAACGAACCTGGAGAACGTTGGAAAAATACGTATTCGATCATTTAGGCTCACTCCCCATAAGTGAGATCACTCGGCGTGACGCCATTCAGACGCTACGGCCACTTGAAAGCGATGGTAAACTCTCAACGATTAAAAGAATTTGCCAAAGCCTAAACCAAATCATGGAATACGCTGTCGCAAGCGATGTCATAGCCGCTAACCCTCTTACAAAAATGATTAATTCATTTGAGAAACATCAAGTTGAAAACATGCCTACCATTCGTCCTGAACTATTAGGCGACTTTTTATCTCGATTGGAGCAAAATGAAAACATCCAAGATAAAACCAAACTACTTCTACTTTGGCAGTTGCACACTATCGCACGTCCAAAAGAAGCGGCAAGAACACGCTGGAAAGACATAGATTTAAAAAACCGATGCTGGACTATACCTGCTGAAGAAATGAAGCGTAGACGTGAACACAGAGTCCCTCTAACTGAACAGGCGATTACTGTTCTTGAACGAATCAGAATTCAAAGTGACGGTAAAGAGTTCGTCTTCCCTGGTGAACGAGACCCACAGAGTCATATAAGCATCTACACAGCCAATGCTGCTTTGAAGCGCAGCTTAGGGTTTAAAGATGAACTCGTTGCACACGGATTAAGGGCGATTGCATCAACCGCCCTACACGAGCAAGGCTTTGATACACTGCATATTGAAGCTTGCCTATCGCACATGGACAAAAATACGACAAGAGCGAGCTATAACCGCTCCGACTTTTTTGAACAAAGGAAAAAAATCATGAACTGGTGGAGTAAATTTATAATGGAAGCAAATAACAATCACTAAACAACGAAAAAGATAATAGTGGCGAACACTTATCGATAGGCACTAGCCGCTGTCAGCGCACATTTAAATAGCCGATATTGACTGAAAATTACCTTGAAAAACTCCGCTATCGACCACACCATAAGACGCTAACGCGAGCGAGGCACTTTACAGAGTCGAGAAAATAGCCAAAGCCAATCGTCTTACGCTTAACAATATGGTTAAGTGTAAGAAAGAGCTGGCGAAAGCGGGCAATATATCATGCCTTGAAACTTTAAACACTGCAGTATCGCACTAATGGCGCTTACGGCACTTCAACCGATGTAAGCCCCCTTAGTTTGATGAGACGCTTACTAAACCGAAAAGCCCAAGCAGAAATACTTAGGCATCAGAATATGATGGGAGGGAGACAGCACACTTAGAACAATAAACATTTGATTTTTTATGAAATATTAATAGTGAATACCAAAAAGTATTACCATAGGTATTACTTTTAAACAAAAATCACTCACATGGCATAAAATCGGAACAGATAGGAAAATACCAGTGCCGTTTCTACATGCTATATGGTTACTAACCTGCTTACGTTTTTCAAATGACATTAGTTGTGAATAGAATTTTTTTAACGTTTCAATTTCCATCACTGACTTTTCAGTATGAAGCATAGCATGGCAATTAGGACAAACTGGGATTTAATCGTTAATCATTGCCAAATCGACTTAATGGTGTACATGAATAAAACCCTTGCCTATCTCATCATATTTGCATTCAAAGTTGAGGTCATAGACTTGGGAAATGGTACCATGCTTCGCTATGCAAGCCTCTCTAGCTTTTGGGTTACGCTCATATGCATTAATGGTAACTTGCTTGCCCGCTCCTTCGGTCAATTCTGAAAGTTGACTAGAGACTTCATCAGGGCAAATAGGACTTACGGCTTGTTGAGCCAGTTTGGCTCTATATGAGTCCACCAGCGCTCTTACTTCTATATTCTTAGTTTTTTATTTAGACCATCGATATTCAGGTGTAGTTCAGCGGACTTCATTACCTGTTCAAATTCAGAGGGAGAAGGACTTTATAGAAACGAGAAAAAAAATTTCATAAGACAAAGCGCTCATTACACGCTTGTATAATTTATCTTCACTGAACGCGCATGTAATTAGTGGCAGATGCCTGATTCATATCCAATGAGCCAACCAACTGTTCTAGTGTTTCCGCTAGCGAGACTTTTGTAATACAAATAAGCAGGCCAGATCATAAACC
>NZ_MCYD01000814.1:0-18075 GCF_002876325.1 Vibrio sp. 10N.261.52.A1 | reverse complement strand
TTTTTATGTGCTTTATATAGGTTAGAAAAGCGAAATGCTTACACCCACTGACCAGCAGTAAAGCCTGAGCTCCAACACCATTGGAAGTTGTAACCACCAAGCCAGCCCGTTACGTCCATCACCTCACCAACGAAGAACAAGCCTTTGATGTTCTTACATTCCATGGTTTTTGAAGATAGATGATCGGTATCAATGCCACCAAGAGTAACTTCCGCCGTACGGTAGCCTTCTGTGCCATTTGGTGCGATTTCCCAGTTTTCTAGATGCTCAACAATGCCATTAAGCTGCTTTTCGTTGAACTGCTTAAGCGGTTTGTCTTCCAGCTCTTTACGGTCAATCAACACCTCAACAAAACGCTTCGGTAATACTTTTGCTAGTGTGTTCTTTAAGCTCTGGTTTGGATGCTTCTCACGAGAGTTGGCCAACAACTCAGTCACATCAGCTTCTGGTACTAGATTAATCGAAACCGACTGACCCGCTTTCCAGAATGAAGAGATTTGCAGTACAGAAGGGCCAGATAGACCGCGGTGCGTAAACAGCAGCGCTTCTTTAAACAAAGTACCATCTTGCGCCGTGATCTCCGCAGGAATCGCGATACCAGAAAGCTCAGCGAAATCTTCTTTGTCTTCTTTATGTAGCGTGAACGGTACTAAGCCTGCCGTAGTTGGCATCACAGACAAACCAAACTGCTCGGCAATCTTGTAGCCAAATGGCGTGGCGCCCAGCTTAGGCATCGACAAACCACCGGTCGCTACCACCAGTGAATCACACTCAACTTGGTCGGTATTGAGGTGCATTTTGAAGCCAGAATCGGTCTTTTCGATAGAGTGAACATCGCAGCGGTAGCGTTGCTCAACTTCCGCTTGCTGACACTCTTCAAGTAGCATGCTCACGATATCTTTTGCTGTATGGTCATTCACACAGAATAGCTGACCATGATCGCGCTCTTCAAATTCAATACCGTACTTGCTCACCATAGAGATGAAATCCCAGTTGGTGTATTGAGAAAGAGCCGATTTTACGAAGTGAGGATTTTTACACAGGAAGTTATTCGCAGACACATCGTAGTTGGTGAAGTTACAACGGCCACCACCTGAGATTAAAATTTTTCTGCCTGGTTTTTTCGCATGATCAACCACCAGCACTCGTCGGCCACGTTTACCAGCTTCCGCGGCACACATTAAGCCTGCGGCGCCCGCACCAATCACGATTACATCAAATTTTTCACTCATTGCGGTTCTGCTTTCTTCACTTTGCACCTTGAGGACGCCCTGTTCTCAAAATGCCATCAATAAAAAAGGATGTGCATTAACAGCACATCCTTACTAATTGCTCGCTATTTTAGCGGCAATTTTAAACTTTGCAATTGGTGTTCCATCGTACAAACTTCGTACACCGACTAGTGTATATCAAAGTCCAACGAGAAAATAACCGACACTCTAATCACACATGCTGATTTATCTAGACGATAAACGCGGCCAGTAACGTCACACCAAGCAGAGCCGAAGAAAGTATGAATAGCTCCCTCACTCGATCACATTTAGAGGTAAATACCTCGTCGTGGTGATGGTGGTACTCTTTGCTTTTGATGTAACTAAACAAGCGAACTTGTTTGGTCATATTGCCATGAGTTGTGAAGAACCCACCTCCGTCTACTTGTTGATAAAGTAGAGGATGTGCTTCTCGCATAATATAAATAAGCGTTCGTAGCGCCGTAAAGTAGCGCGCCCAGTTCACGCAAGTCACAACCATTAGTGCAAATAGAATAGTGTCGCCGCTGATCATCCTTTCCTCCCTACATCTTCAAAGGAAAACTCAAAAGAAAAAGATAATCAGAGTCTTTTTCTTACAGCCTAGGCTGCAGGAGCATCCATGATTGAAGATGAACCATCTTTTGCCAATTGCGCTAGGTCTTTATCAATAAAGAACAGTGCTTTACCATCTTCACCAACAAGTTCTAGCTTATCCAATACACCTTTAAACAACTTCTCTTCTTCGTGTTGCTCTGCAACGTACCATTGCAGGAAGTTAAAGGTTGAGTAGTCTTGTGTGCTGAAAGCAACGTGAGCCAGCTTATTGATCTTTTCAGTAATCATCTGCTCGTGTTCGTAGGTTTCACGGAATACTGCGCCAAGGCTTTCAAATTCATGTTTTGGTGCTTCAATCGCACCCAGAATTGGCATTGCACCTGTTTCACTTACGTAAGTAAAAAGACGCTGCATGTGTTCCATTTCTTCTACCGCATGAGCACGCAGAAACTCTGCTGCACCTTCAAATCCTTTGTCTTCACACCAAGCACTCATTTGTAAGTATAGATTGGATGAGAAAAATTCTAGATTAATTTGCTCGTTCAGTTGCTCAACCATAGTTTGTGACAGCATTTAAGACTCCTAAGTACATCCTCAATTTTCTCTACTATATCACTATTTTATTAATTTCTCGCTGACCATTAGTTAGCCGATATTTCGAACCGTCATTACGCAAGACGATGGATATGAGATCACTTCAGCAAAAAAAGGCATCGCATAGTGCTAATCTTTAATCAGACAATGAATAAAGGAGGTAGCGATATGAGTTACAAACATATTTTGGTCGCAGTCGATTTATCAGATGACAGCAAATTAATTGTGGATAAAGCGGTAGCATTGGCAAAGCCATTAGAAGCCAAAGTCTCTTTTATCCATATCGATATTAACTATGCCGAGCTCTATACCGGGCTGATTGACATCAACATGGCAGAAACCCAACACAATGCGATGGAAGCGTCTCGTATTCAGCTACAAAACTTTGCTGAACATGCTCAATACCCGATCACTCACACGCTTGTGGGTAGCGGCGATTTGAGCCACGAGTTGTGCGATACCATCACTGAATACAACGTTGATTTAGTGGTGTGTGGTCACCATCAAGACTTTTGGAGCAAACTGCTCTCTTCTACACGACAACTGATCAATGCCACTCCGGTTGATATGCTGGTCGTGCCTCTAAGAGATTCAGAAGACTAATGATTTAAGGTTAGGTAACATACAGCTCATCTCTTAATAACGAAGTTTTACTATGAGCTATTTAGCTGGTGTTACCCTCCTATGGGCCTTCTCTTTTAGCCTGATTGGCGTCTACCTTGCTGGTCAGGTTGATTCTTGGTTCTCTGTTTTGATGCGTGTTGCGCTAGCAGGTATCGTCTTTCTTCCTTTCCTGAAGTTCCGTGGCATCCCTGGTAAGTTGATCGCTAAATTGATGGCGATTGGTGGTATTCAGCTTGGCCTGATGTACTGCTTCTACTATCAATCTTTCTTGCTGCTATCCGTACCGGAAGTGCTGCTATTTACCGTCTTTACTCCAATCTATGTCACTCTGATTTATGACTTTCTCAAAGGGCAATTCTCACCTTGGTACTTAGTCACGGCTGCGATTGCGGTATTGGGCGCAGTATTCATTAAGTTCGCTGGAATTAACGACAACTTTTTGGTTGGCTTCCTTGTCGTGCAAGGTGCAAACCTCTGCTTTGCGATTGGTCAGGTGGGCTACAAAGTGGTGATGGAGAAGGAGTCGACAGAGCTTCCTCAACATACGGTATTTGGCTATTTCTACCTGGGTGCTCTGTGCGTGGCTTCGGTTGCGTTCATGCTTCTAGGCAACCCTGAAAAACTACCAACTACTTCACTTCAATGGGGAATCCTTATCTACCTAGGCTTAATTGCTTCTGGGTTGGGTTACTTTATGTGGAACAAAGGTGCATGCATGGTAAACGCAGGTGCACTTGCCGTAATGAATAACGTGTTGGTACCTGCTGGTTTGGTGGTGAACATCCTGATCTGGAACCGAGACGTTGATTTGGTAAGACTATCGATTGGCGGCGGGGTTATCTTGCTTTCTCTCATCGTGAATGAGACGTGGGTGAAAAAGCGTGTGGCGAGATCCGCGGCGAACGCCTAACAAATTTTTATGCGCCAGCGCGGCCAAGTGCTCTTCGGAGACAAAAAGCAAAAGAGCGACCTAAGGTCGCTCTTTTTAGATCTGGCTAACGTGTTGAATAATGTTCAACAGTTGGTGTTAGTGAATATGATTCACAACCACAGCCTGGTTTTCCGTGAAAGCTACATCATCAAGTCGTAAGTTGATGCGTTCCAATTCACTTTCCAGCTTCTGGCTTTTCTTAAACAGCTTTTGCTGCTTCTTAATCATCTTCGCCAGCTTCTTATTGTATTTCTCTTGTTTCTTAGCCGCTTTCTTCGCTCGCTTCAGTTCTGATTTCTCATCACCACTCGCGTTAGCGATGCGTTTTTTCAGTTTGGCTTTTTTAGGTGACGCTTGTTTCTCTGCGCCTCCAAGAGCAACGGCTGGGTCAAACATCTGTACTGATGAATCAGGCATCTCTGCCAAGGTGACTTCAGGCTTCGGTAGCGTTTCGGCTAACAGACCACAAGCTGCCTTTTCTTCAGCTGGCTTACTCTGGCAACCGAGCGGTGGGATTGCCGTTGGTTTGCATAGGTTCGCTTCGTCCGCCGATGAACGTGCACAAGAGCGACACACAAACTTAGGTTCAGTAACCAAGCTGTGGATCTCGCCTAGGTGTTCGGTAATGTCTCGACGGTTTAACTTACAAAAGCGTTTAGCCATGCTACAACTCCAGCTAAGAATAATAATGATTCTTAGTTAGATATACATCCGTAACGCGACTATCGCAAGTGTTAAATAGCAATTTATCGTATTTATGACGGGAAATTTTCTTAGCGTATCGCTAAGTCATTGATGCTTTAACATACACGTCAAAACGGTTCTTTTTGGTTTCGATCGCCATACTCGGTTTTTGCTCATCTAACCAAGCCGCATAATCGGGTCTTTTGACTACAACTCGCTTTGATGCGAGCTTCATTGCAGGCGCCAATAGCGCATCAGCATCTAAATCTGCACCAACCAAAGATTGGAATACGCGCATCTCTTTTTTGACTAGAGCCGATTTCTTTTTATTCTCTGGGTGTGGGTACATTGGATCTAAATACACCACATCCGGTTGCTCAAAGCTAGGGTCGTCACTGAGCTTATCCAGCGCATCATGGCTTGAAGCGTGAATCAACTTCATACGCTCACTAACCCAACCACCGATATCAGGGTCTTGCTGCGCACGCTGTAATCCATCATCAAGCAACGCTGCAACAACAGGGTGACGCTCGACCATCTGCACCTTGCAACCTAGGGAAGCGAGTACAAATGCATCGCGCCCTAGGCCAGCCGTACCATCAAGAATGGTTGGCGTAGCCCCTTTATTTAAACCTGCCGCCTTGGCGATAGCTTGACCTTTGCCACCACCAAACTTACGTCGATGACCAACCGCGCCACCAACTAAATCAACGAAGATAGCGCCTAACTTGGGCTCGTCTACTTTGCGCAGCTCAAGTCGCTCGCTAGTCAGCACCAAAGCAAATTCGCTGTTTTCATCGTGAGATAAATTCCAACGAGTCGCTAAGTCATTCAGATGATCGATTTGGGTAGCATCTTCGCAAATCAGTTGTAGTTGCAAGGTCGTCTCCAACAGACAGTAGTATTCAAAACAAAAGAGGCAACCAGTTTACCTGATTGCCTCAACAATACATATTAGCGGTGCAAACTATTAGCACCGAAAGTCACGAGATAAAAACAAGGCTGTACACAAGGCCTAGTTAGTTTGCGTTTTCTAACGCTCGTTCTTGCTGAAGTTCATCAACCAGCTCAGCAAGCGGCTTAGGTCGGCCAATGATATACCCCTGAGCATAGTTCACACCGAGCTCAATCAGCTTGTCGATGATCTGGGTGTTTTCAACGAACTCAGCCACTGTGTGCTTACCCATTTGCTTGGCTAGATCATTGATAGAGCGAACCATCACATGGTCCATCTCATTGACATCAATATCACGCACGAACAGGCCATCGATCTTAACGATGTCGACTGGCAGCTTCTTCAAGTAACCAAACGACGATAACCCAGACCCGAAGTCATCGAGCGCAATCATACAACCAAGGTCTTTAATCCGAGTGAAGAACTTGATCGCCTGTTTCATGTTACTCATCGCCGCTGTTTCGGTGATCTCTAAGCAGATCTTATGACACGGAATCGACGAGTTACTCAAGCTTTCAATCAAGAACTCAACAAACTCTCGGTTTCCCATCGAGTGACCAGAAAGGTTGATAGAGCACATCCCTAGCTCATCAATCAGATGTGGACGTTGTTCCAACCAGCTCAGTGTCTGGCCGATCACTTGGCGATCAATCAAATGCGCAATGTTGTAGCGCTCAGAAGCTGGCATGAAGATCCCTGGAGAGATGTATTCCCCATCGACGTTCTTAATGCGGACCAAGATCTCGAAGTGCATTTTGTCGCTGTCTTCGTCTAAACCTAAAATACGCTGCGCAAACAACTCCAAGCGATCATTAGCTAAAGCTTCATGTACTAAATTGACGCACTCCATCTCTAGGTGACGACGACGCAAGTCTTCATCATCTTGATGGTAAAGGTGATAACGGTTACGCCCTTCCTCTTTGGCTGCATGACATGCCGCGTCTGCCTGAGCATGCACCATTTGTGGTGAAGCCGCGGTATGGTCAATCAATCGAATGCCGATAGAGCAAGTCAAGTTTAGTCGGATGTCATCCCACAAGAATGGATTGTCACCCATCATCGAGATAATACTGCGACACACATTCACCGCGTCTCGCTCAGTACAGTCTTTGATGAGTACCGCAAACTCGTCCCCCCCCATACGCGCCAATACCGCATTGTATGGCAGTACCTCTTCCAATAACTGCGCACTAAACAAGATCGCAGCATCGCCCGCTTCATGCCCTGCGGTATCGTTCAGTACTTTCAGCTGGTCTAGGTCTAAGAACAGCATTGCGTGGGTACGCATGTGGCTCTCAACTTCTTTGAGTGCCTTCTGTAGCTCTTGCTCAAAGTGGTTGCGGTTAAAGGTATCAGTCAGCAGATCATAACGAGCCTGATACTCCAACTTTTCAGAAAGCTCATGTGTCTCGGTGATGTCCTCACCCACAATCAACAATTGATCAGACTCCACCAGCGGACGGATATTTTCTCGAATCCAGATAGTACTGCCATCGGCATGACGATACTCAATATCACGACGCCAGACGCCACGAATCTTATGCTGTGGTTGCAACAAGATATGACGTGGAATCATCGCGTTTTCATCGACATAGAACTCTCTAGGACGATGACCTAAAAGTTCATCCAGTGGGTAGCCAAGCAGCTCTTCGGCAAACTGATTCACTTGTTGGATGCGATTATTGCCATCCAAGGTAATCATCATCACTGGCTGTTTGTCATAATAGAGTTTTAGGTTCGCTTCACGCTGGAATAGTTTGTTCTCAGCCAACTTACGTGAAGTGACATCGCGCGCTTCAAACAAGAACTGAATATCGCCTTCTTCACTGCCCGGCATCGGCTTCAGTGAGATATCCAATACCATGGCACCGCGATCTCGACACCAAACCTCAGCTTCAAAGCGTAAAGATGGGTGATCATCTCGCTCAACAAAATATTCTTTCAACACCTCACTGGCAGAGTCTTCCCAGTGCTGATGTTCTTGCAAAGGTGTTCCTAGCTTATAGCCCTGATTGTAGAGCAGCTCATGCAGCTTGCTATTACTCGACAGCAACACACCGCCTTTATCGATAATGCCCATAAACTGAAGGCTCTGGTCGAATATCGACTCCAACAATCGTTGGCTTTGGCGGCTAGCACGTTCGCTCTTCTTGAGACGATTGAGGTAATACACCAAGGTGGCTATCACGCATGACATGCCAAGGAACATTAAACCTATGGTGCGAATTTCATCACGGTAGCGCATCAGGAAAGGCTTAGGCTTGTTAAGGAACGTCACCGCGGCTTCGTTTTCAGCACCTAAGTCCCAACGCGATATTTGTTGATAGTCGAGTTTAATCTCCGGAGCACCAGCGACCACAGGAGGCAACGGTTCATTAGGGTTCGCCAACACCTGCAACAAAACACGACCAGTGTTACGCCCTTGAGTTTCACCGCTTTGAATCACACCGCCAATGGCACCAAAGCCTAGGCCTAAGTCGTGCACCATATACAACGGCATTTGCGTTTTAATGTTCAGCTGGCGCCAGTCTTCATCACTACTCACATCACCTTTAGCATCTCGGTAATACGCCCAAAACAGCAAGCTTTTCCCAAGGTCTGCACGCTGCGAAAAAGTCGTCAATTCTTGGTATGAGTCTGGAACATAGTGTTCAATTAAGTCTGCAAAGTTAGGATTTTTTTCAATGAACAGATCGATTTGCGCTCGAATGGCCTCACCAGTCACCGAGTGATCGGTCACCATATAAACTTTTTTCACGGTCGCCTGGAGACGCTTGATAAGTTCGATGTTACCAACCAGATCGATGTCTTCAGTGATGCCCGTTGCGTTCAAACCTTCGATCATTTTAGGAGAGAAGTTGTTGATGCCACCAAAGATAACTGGGGTTCCATCGAGATCTGACGCTAAACGCTTCATCAGATTGAGAGCGTTGTTATCACTCACCACAACCGCCGCAAACTCTTCGTGCATTAATTTGGTGTGATAAAGCTGGTAGACGCGCTCGAGGTATTCAGGGTTTTGAGAGCGTTTGCTGTCGAGGTAAACGACGCGGTAAGACAACCCGTCGCGATCGAGTTCTTCGGACAATCCTTTGTGGAAATCATCCGTCCAGAAAAAACCTTGATGGTAGGAGTGGATCACCAATACATCTTTTGTCTGCGCCGAAGCGAATACGCTCCAACACATCGCAATAAATAACACCCAAAATCGCACTGAATTCACCCTAACATCATTGTTGCTGCTAATATTATCACCCTTGGCTATGATATGTACTCTAGCCGATATATTTTCATTAAATCTAAGGGTTACGCATGTCCACAACCACCGCTCGTCTCGATGACCTAGACCGTGCCATTCTGAAAACCTTAATGGAAGATGCTCGTACGCCTTACGCTGAGATGGCAAAGCAGTTTGACGTAAGCCCCGCGACTATTCACGTCCGAATCGAGAAAATGAGATCGGCCGACATTATTGAGCGTACCGAGGTGGTGATAAACACGAAAAAGCTAGGTTACGACGTATGTTGCTTTATTGGTATCAATCTTAATGCAGCCAAAGATTACCACTCGGCAATCGCCAAGCTGAATGCCCTAGATGAGGTAGTTGAAGCCTACTACACCACTGGTGCCTACAATATTTTCGTTAAGTTGATGTGTAAATCGATTGAAGAGCTGCAGTTCGTCCTGATCGATAAGTTACAGGCAATTGACGAGGTGCAATCGACCGAGACGCTAATCTCACTGCAAAACCCAATCAATCGTAATGTGAACCCATAATCAATTGATAAACAGAGACAAAAAGAGCCTCACAAGGAGGCTCTTTTTACATTCTGACCAGCACAATATTACGTACTGATACCTGCGTGGCGCAGCATCGCATCGATTTGTGGTTCGCGGCCACGGAAGCGTTTGAACAGCTCCATTGGCTCTTCACTGCCACCCATTTCTAGGATGTTATTCAGGAAGCGATTACCCGTTTCAGTGTTGAAGATACCCTCTTCTTCAAATGCTGAGAACGCATCTGCCGATAGCACTTCAGCCCATAGGTAGCTGTAGTAACCCGCGCTGTAACCACCAGCGAAGATGTGGCTGAAGCTGTGTGAGAAACGGTTCCAATCAAGGCTTGGTAGTACAGCCACTTTAGACTTCACGTCAGCCAGTGTTTCAAGTACGCGCGCGCCCACTTCTGGATCGTAAGTAGTGTGTAGCGTAAAGTCGAACAGACCGAACTCTAGCTGGCGTAAAATGAACATCGCTGATTGGAAGTTCTTCGCCGCTAGCATTTTCTCTAGCATCTCTTTTGGTAAAGCTTCACCGGTTTCGAAGTGACCAGAAATGAATGCTAGAGCCTCTTCTTCCCAACACCAGTTTTCTAGGAACTGACTTGGCAACTCAACCGCATCCCAAGGCACACCATTGATACCGGCAACCGCGCCTGCTTCTACTTGAGTCAGCATATGGTGGATACCATGGCCAAACTCGTGGAACAGAGTCACAACTTCATCGTGGGTAAACAATGCTGGCTTGTCGCCAACCGGTTTATTGAAGTTACACGTTAGGTAAGCAACTGGCGTTTGTAGTTCTCCAGCAGCGGTAATACGACGACCACGGCAGTCGTCCATCCATGCACCGCCACGCTTGTGTTCACGAGCGTACAAATCTAGGTAGAAGCTGCCACGCAATGTGTCATTAGCATCAAAGATATCAAAGAAGCGCACCGACTCATGCCATGTGTCGACGCCTTCACGCTCTTTCACTGTCATACCAAATACACGATTCAGTACTTCAAACAGACCCGATACCGCTTTCGATTCAGGGAAGTAAGGGCGCAGCTCTTCATCTGAAATTTGGAAAAGGTGCTGTTTCTGTTTTTCGCTGTAGTAAGGGATATCCCAAAGTTCTAGCTCAGACACACCAAACTCTTTTTCAGCGAACTGGCGCAGTTCTTCCACTTCACGCTCACCTTGAGGTTTCGCTTTCACCGCTAAATCATTTAAGAAGCCCAGAACCTGATCTGGCGTCTCTGCCATTTTAGTTGCCAGAGATTTCTCGCTGTAAGTGCCAAAACCAAGCATACGTGCGATCTCGTGACGCAATTTAAGCTGCTCGGTGATGATCTCAGTGTTGTCCCACTTGCCTGCGTTTGGACCACGGTCTGAAGCGCGAGTAACGTAAGCTTCGTACAGCTCTTTACGTAGCTCTTGGTTATCACAGTAAGTCATTACTGGTAGGTACGACGGGATATCTAAAGTCAGCAGGTAACCTTCTTGCTCTTTAGCCTCTGCCGCCGCTTTTGCCGCCGCCAGTGCTGATTCAGGCATGCCTGCCAATTCAGCAACATCAGTGACCTGCTTGCTCCAACCCATGGTTGCATCAAGTACATTGTTTGAGAATTGAGAACCCAACTCAGACTGACGCTTGCTGATCTCGCCATAGCGATGCTGCTCGTCAGCGGGTAAACCAATGCCTGACAGTTCGAAATCACGCAGTGCATCTGTGATGGTTTTTTGTTGAGCTTGATTTAATCCAGAGAATGCTTCGCTCGCCTTGATCGCTTTGTACGCTTCAAACAGACCTTTGTGTTGACCAACCCAGGTGCCGTACTCAGACAGCAGAGGCAAACAGCTTTCATACGCTTCACGCAGCTCGTCGCTGTTCACAACCGAGTTCATGTGGCTTACTGGTGACCAAACACGGCCTAAACGATCATCCACTTCTTCAATTGGAGCAACTAGGTTGTCCCAGCTTGGTGAAGTATTACCTTCAAGTACTTGTTCTATCTTGTTGCGACACGCTTCAATCACTTGCTCAACCGCTGGCTTAACGTGCTCAGGTTTGATTTGTGAAAACGGAGGTAAGTCCGTGAAGGTTAATAGCGGATTAGACATATAAACATTCCTTTGGCGTTAGAGACTTTCGTCTTTTTTGTAATGAGGTCGTCTTACAGTCATCAGGCTAAGCAGCGCCCTAAAAAATCACCTGCGAATAGTTATTAAATAGTGCCCATAAAGGCAAATTTCAATAGTAGAACCAATAACTAACTGCAGATAGCTGACGACTGTCCCCGAATTGTTCGAGAATTTATGGTCCATTGAGGGTTATAATAATCAGATTAACCCACCTACACTAACCACACTCTAAAACGAGAGTGTTACGAGAGTTTAATTTGTTAAGTTATCGCCACAGCTTCCACGCAGGCAATCATGCCGACGTAGTAAAGCATATCGTACAGAGCCTTATTCTTAATTCTTTGAAACAGAAGGATAAGCCTTTTGTTTACCATGACACTCACTCTGGTGTAGGTCGTTACGACTTAACGCATGAATGGTCTGAAAAAACCGGTGAATACAAACAAGGTATCGCTCGCGTCTGGGAACAGCAAAATCTTCCTGAAGACATTCAAAGCTACCTTGAGTCTATCTCAACGCTAAACAACGGCGACAAGCTGCGCTACTACCCAGGTTCGCCACGTGTTGCACGTGCCCACCTGCGTGACCAGGACCGTATGGTACTGACCGAGCTTCACCCAGCTGATCACCCGCTGCTTGAGCAAGAGTTCCACCGCGATCGTCAGGTATCGATCTACAAAGAAGATGGCTTTAAGCGTCTAAAAGCAAGCCTTCCACCAAAAGAGCGCCGCGGCTTAGTACTGATCGATCCACCGTACGAACTTGCAAAAGAGTACCGTGATGTAGTGACAGCCATTGCTCAAAGCCATAAGCGCTGGGCAACGGGTATCTACGCAATTTGGTACCCAGTAGTGAACCGTTGTGACATCGAAGACATGATCGAAGGCTTAGAAAGCTTGGGCATCAACAAGATTCTACAGATCGAGCTTGGCGTATCACCAGACACCAACGAGCGTGGCATGACAGCATCAGGCATGATTGTTATCAACCCACCTTGGAAGCTAGAAAGCCAAATGAACGAGATTCTTCCATTCTTGAAGGAAGCAATCGCACCAGCAACCGGTCACTACAAAGTAGAGTGGATCGTACCTGAGTAATCTCGACGCCACATCGAAGCTCAAAGAGCAGCCAAAAGACTGTGATGTGGACGAATAAATTTAAAACAGGGAGATTGAGTTCAACCAATCTGCCCTCAATATAATAATTAGACAATTTTAGAATCTATAGGACGTAGGTATCCAGTGCGCTCACTGTGACTACAACCCTCAATAAATGGAGAAAGTAATGGCGACTCATTTTGATTACATCTGTATCGGTGGCGGTTCAGGCGGCATCGCATCAGCAAACCGCGCGGCAATGCACGGTGCAAAAGTTGCACTTATCGAAGCTCAAGATCTTGGTGGTACTTGTGTAAACGTTGGTTGTGTTCCTAAAAAGGTAATGTGGCACGGCGCTCAAGTCGCTGAAGCGATCAACCTATACTCTGAAGATTACGGCTTTGATGTTGAAGTGAAGAAGTTCAACTGGAGCAAACTGATTGAGAACCGCCAAGCGTACATTGGTCGTATCCACCAATCTTACGATCGCGTACTTGGTAACAACAAAGTAAACGTAATCAAAGGTTTTGCTAAGTTCGTTGACGAAAAGACGGTTGAAGTAAACGGTGAACACTACACAGCAGATCACATCCTGATCGCGGTAGGTGGTCGTCCAACGATTCCAAACATCCCAGGTGCGGAATACGGCATCGACTCAAATGGCTTCTTCGACCTGATGGAGCAACCAAAACGCGTTGCTGTTATCGGCGCGGGTTACATCGCAGTTGAGATCGCTGGCGTTCTAAGCGCACTTGGCACAGAAACACACCTATTCTGCCGTAAAGAATCTCCACTACGTAGCTTCGACCCAATGATCGTTGAGACATTGGTTGAGGTAATGGAAGCAGAAGGTCCAACACTTCACACGCACTCTGTGCCTAAAGAAGTAGTGAAAGAAGCGGACGGCACACTGACGCTACACCTAGAGAATGGCAACACTCAAAACGTTGACCACCTAATCTGGGCTATCGGCCGTCACCCAGCGACTGACGCTATCAACCTAGCATCAACGGGCGTTGAGACAAATGACCGTGGCTACATCAAGGTAGACGAATTCCAGGCGACTAACGTTCCTGGCATCTATTGTGTTGGTGACATCATGGAAGGCGGTATAGAGCTAACTCCTGTAGCGGTTAAAGCAGGTCGTCAGCTTTCTGAACGTCTATTCAACGGTCAAACAAACGCGAAAATGGACTACAACCTAGTTCCTACTGTTGTATTCAGCCACCCACCTATCGGCACGATCGGTCTAACGACTCAAGAAGCTGAAGAGAAGTACGGCAAAGACAACATCAAGGTTTACACATCTGGCTTCACTGCGATGTACACAGCCGTAACCAAGCACCGTCAACCTTGTAAGATGAAGCTAGTATGTGCTGGCGAAGAAGAGACAGTCGTTGGTCTACACGGCATCGGCTTCACGGTTGATGAAATGATTCAAGGCTTCGGCGTTGCAATGAAGATGGGCGCAACTAAGGCAGACTTCGACTCTGTTGTGGCAATTCACCCAACGGGCTCAGAAGAGTTTGTTACCATGACAGGTTAGTGTAGAAAAAGTATCTTACACACATAAGTAAATCTGGAAAATAACCCATCACTGACTATGCTGTATGTATAGTCAGTGATCTTCTAGGTAAATTTATGTACCTCATACAATCAGGCAATGTCTATAAACAGACAGAATTATCAGTCAGTAATGAGATCTGCGAATGCACTCCATTCAGGGGAAATATTGGCTCACTACCTACACTGTTCAATCAAGATGGTTCATTCAACCACGAGGCAAACAGCTACCTCTTCTATCAGAAAGCGATCAAAGCAGCTAAAGATCTTTCACCCTGCGCTCAAGCATTACAGGCTTACTACCAGTTCCTTGAAGGAAAAGGATTGGTATGGAATACATTCCCTCCCATTAAAAGGCTCAAGCCAACTTATCTTTTTCGCTCTCACCTGTTAAAAAAAATCAAGAACGGGGAATTAGCACACAGCACAGCAAGCGTACGAATGAATCAGATTGTTAACTACTACAAGTGGTTAATGCATGATGGTTACTTAAAAATCAAGAACGAGAAAGAAGCACCATTTAAAATGGAGTTTGTATCTGTTCAAAGCACTGGGATGCTAGCGCACATATCGCCAACGTTTACCGTTGAAACGAGTGACTTGCGAATAAAAGTACCAAAGGATGCAAGCAGTAAGAACATTCGACCTTTATCTCCACTCGCTCAAGAGTCACTGAGTATTCTGACACAGCACCTTCCTAACGCATCCGAAGAATTACGCTTGCAGGTGTTAATCTCCATAGATACAGGAATGCGAATTCAAGAGGTGGCAACGCTCTCCCTGAATGCACTTGATACCGCAACACCCTTGATTGAAAGTAAGCATCGTTACGAGTTCGTTTTATCCCCTCAATCGACAGGTGTTCAAACTAAATACTCAAAGCAAAGACGTGTAGAAATCTCATCAGAGCTGCTAACCACACTGAATGAATACCGTACCTCTGAGCGCAGAATCAAACGAGTAAACAAACTCAATGCTCAATTAGAATCATTGCCCAAAGATAAGTCTTCACTCAAGCAGGAAACTATCGAAAGGCTTGAGCTGTGTGAGCGTCATGAACCTCTTTTTGTAAGTGAGCAAGGCAATCCTGTTACCGCTAAATCCATTGAAGCTAGGTGGGCGGAACTTAGAACCTCCATCAAGAAAATCTCCCCTTCCTTTATTCATCGCTTCCATGACCTACGCTCAACCTACGGTACATATAGACTAAATGACTTGCTTGAGGCTGGACTGACTCCAATGGAGTGTATGGAGCTTCTAATGGGTTGGATGGGGCATAGAAACGAATCCACGACTTGGAAGTATCTACGTTATTTGCAACGCAAAGAAGCGTTCAAAGTGAAGTTTGGCATTTTAGATAGCATCATGCATGAAGCATTAGGTGATAATAATGAATAGTATCATCCGTATGGGCAACTGGAGCCCTGAACTATGCATTTTACTAAACATTGGAGATAACAGGCTTGCCGACTTTAATCGGTTTTTAGCAAAGGGCTTTCCATCGACGAAGCGAATGAAGCAAGGTAAGCAATTTGAAGTTATGAATAGAGAAGGATTGATTTATAGATTAAAAACAAGATTTGAAGAAGAAATTGCACAAGGTGGAAGCCACGCATCTCTTTACACTCTTTATGTAAAAGCTGCTCAATACGTTCGATGGTGCGATGAAAATAAAATACCCGCTTTTACGAAGCCCTCAACTGAAGGCTATATGGAACATCTGCAAAACCGAGTCATGTTGGGTTCACTAAAAAGCGCCACCTATAAAAAAAGACTATCTGAAATGGTCACTTTATTTACTAAATACCTTGATTTACCGCACCATTATTTTGATAACGTAGTAATTATGGATGACAATGATAGAGGATCCTTTGAAAGCTACACTCGTGATAATTTAAACCAATTGCTCCCTTTTCTTCGACGCTTATTTAACCAAACTTACCAGCAATTCATTGACGACCCAGGTAAGCACATGCACGCCTATAAATGTACGCCTACTATGGTTTTTACTTGGCAAGACAAAAAATACCAACTTTGTTCTGGCATCACAAAAATGATGAGTGCTGCAACCTATTTATTAGCCTATTACACTTACGCAAACACAAGTGACTTATTTGGCCTAAAACAACCTGACAACGCCTCAATAACATTAGGAGAAACATGGTACACAATGTCGGCTTTTAAGCGTCGCGCCTTTAAAACAATTCAAATTGAGATAGGAGAGCATGAACTAGAAGTCCCTAAGTACGCCATGAGTTTTTTTGATAAGTTACTCAATGCTTCCCGCACAATAAACTCAAATAAAAACGCCACTCTGCTTCAAACAATTCCTTATAAAAAGGCACACCCCCTAAAGACAACAACTCTGCAAGACTTTTTAAAACGCTGGGTAGAAAAACACTTTACCTTTACCGATCAGCAGGGAAATAGATTGCGCCCTGTTATCAGTCGCTTTCGTGAGACAGGCGCTCAGCTAACCACCTATTATCAGGGTGATATGATAAATGACATCATGCTGAATAATACGCCAAACACCCGAAAGAGAAGCTACAGCAATGGTAATCGCTTTTCAAATAATGGCATGATACAAGATGCCATGTCGATAAAAGAAGAACAGGTAAGAAGTGGTATTAATACCAGACAGGCACAGAACAATTTGGGTCTCGATTTTATGGTCATCGAGGAAGAATACAAGATAAACCTTCCCAATTTAAGCAGGGTCTCCAATGGTAGTAGTTGTGCTTCTCCATTTGGTGAAAAGTCTAAAAAATACACTCGGAAGGCCATTCAACATAAGCTAGCAAGCAAGGGCGAGAAACTAGCATGTGCTGACTTGTTAGCTTGTTTTGGTTGTCCTAACCAGGTCATTGTGCAATCTCTCGCAGATATATGGTGCCTACTCAGCTTTAAGGCGTGTATTGAGGAGTCACTCTACCTACATCTTGATACAAGCCATTACCGTAAAAACTTTGAAAATCTCGTAATATTCATAGATGAAAAAATACTACCCAACATCAATAATCACCTATTAAGGCAAGCAGAAAAAAAGCTCGATGATGGTTTTCACCCCCTTTGGAGTGAAGCTGAATCTGTACTTGAATTGATTTCTCAGCGCTCTAACGAGGTGTAGCCATGAATACAACACAACTCTATAAAAGAGATTTCCCCGAAGAACATAAAGTGCAACTTATAGATATCATCACTTTGTACCATGAAGAACGATTTGATGAACTAGACACCGTAATCATCTGCAAAGATGAGGATGGTAATGTAACGGCTACTTTCGGTCAGAGCGACTGGAATTGCTTCCCATTTTCTCGAAAAAAGGAGAGAAATACTCTTTCGTTTAAAGAGTTCAGTGCCAACATGGAAATACAGAGAGAGCTCAAGTTAATTACCTTGGGCTGGTTGCTCTATAACAGTCCAAAGATGCGAAAAGCACTAAGTTTTTCAGGTATCCACTCTCGATTAAGGGCCTTTAAAAAAGTCTATCGTTTCTTAGCTGAAAACAGGGAAACCTCATTGAAAGCCCTATCCTTGCCTGATATATGGGATAACTTTAAGATTTATCTACAACAACATAACTATTCACAAAGCACTCTCATGCATACGTTTTCTGCGATCAATGCAGCTATCGATTACGCATCATGGCACAAGCTAAATCTAGAATTAAAGCCTATCAAGTCGAGTAGTGTTGCAAAGCGATTGAATAATCTAGAGAAACAACAAATTCTCGTTATCCCAGAGCGTTTATGCAACTCTATTTACTCCAAGGCCATAGAGCTGATTGACTATGCATATCCTCACATTCAGTTAATTTCTAACACTGAAAATGCTCTACAATCAAATTACCTTCAAGGTAAAAGAATTATTGACGCTAAAGTGAAAAATGGGAGAAAAAATTACTATT
>NZ_MCYD01000813.1:0-506 GCF_002876325.1 Vibrio sp. 10N.261.52.A1 | reverse complement strand
GGTGGTAAGTGCGATTCATCGTCATTGAGCTATGTACTTGCTGAACAAATGTTATTGAATCTAATTTTCAAAGACTTAAACATCAAAAAACTGTTTGAGAAAAAGGGCGTGGACACCAAGGCTGAAAAGCTACAGTCTCAGACTCAAGCTCTAAGTATTGAACTAAAGGAACTACAGGATAGAGTACAAATGAACACGCTCAACAGTAAGCGCACATCTTCAACTATCTTGATTGCCATTGATGAATTAGAGCAGCAGATAGAAGAACTGAAAAAGCAGCGTGTTACCACGAACGAGGATTATAAGTTCTTACGTAAGCAGTGGCGTGACCTTTGTAGTGCGGAAAGTCATATACGAGTTCGAGCATTGCGCTTTATGGAGACAATCATTGATTCAATTGAGATCACAAGCATCAAGCGTGGTACCAAGTTAGTGAGAGTTCATCTACAGCAGGATAGAGTGATCATGGCTACTTCTAATGGTCGTTTGAGACAAGACGAGTACCA
>NZ_MCYD01000812.1:0-4962 GCF_002876325.1 Vibrio sp. 10N.261.52.A1 | reverse complement strand
TGAAATTAAGTCTCAGTTGTAATCTTTTATTAAATTCATAGCGTAAAATAAATTAAGAGATTAATCACACTATCTTATGCAACTGTAACGAATGTGTAACTTAATTAGAATATTGTAACTCACAGATCAGTGTTTAGTTGTATACCTGATGTGTGTTGGGTGTTAATGTAATGTTTCGCTCAAACGGTGTAATGTGAGCTGCTTTAAGTCTTAGGAAAGCAATCAGCTTACGTAGCACAGAATGGCGTATTAAAAATTGAAATCGGCTGGAAAGTCGATAACGTATATAAAACCAAGTGCAAACAATAGTGCACGAAAAACAACGTTTGGCTTAGGATACTGTCACTGTATGTGAATGGATATTCGCTAAGTACCGAAATCATTGTCAGTGCTCATCCCCCAGAGGAAGATACCTCTACGAGTGCTGACATCGACAAGCTATAAATATATGGAGAATAAAATGGCTGGTGTATTGGGAATGATTCTTGCTGGTGGTGAAGGCTCTCGCTTAAGACCTTTAACTGAATCGCGCAGCAAACCCTCGGTTCCTTTCGGTGGTAGTTACCGCTTAATTGATTTCGCTTTAAATAACTTTGTTAACGCGGATCTAATGAAGATCTATGTATTAACGCAGTTCAAGTCACAGTCACTGTTCCACCATATGAAAAAAGGTTGGAATATCAGTGGTATAACAGATCGTTTTATCGATCCAATCCCTGCTCAAATGCGTACGGGTAAGCGTTGGTATGAAGGCACGGCAGATGCGATCTACCAAAACCTTCGCTTCATGCAGCTAGAAGAACCGGACCAAGTTTGTATCTTTGGTTCTGACCACATCTACAAAATGGATATTAAGCAAATGCTTGATTTCCACAAAGAGAAGGAAGCGGCACTAACGGTTTCTGCTCTACGTATGCCTTTGGCTGAAGCATCAGAGTTCGGTGTTATCGAAGTTGATGCGGAAGGCCGTATGATTGGCTTTGAAGAGAAGCCTGCAAACCCTAAGTCAATCCCTGGCGACCCTGATTCGGCATTAGTTTCTATGGGTAACTACGTATTTGAAGCAAATGAGCTTTTTGCAGAGCTGGTTGAAGATGCGGATAAAGAAGATTCAACTCATGACTTCGGTAAAGATATCATTCCAAATATGTTCCCGCGTGGTGACGTGTTTGTTTACGATTTCAGTACTAACCGCATTACAGGTGAGAAAGAAGAAGTTTACTGGCGCGATGTAGGTACGATTGACGCGTACTGGCAAGCTCACATGGACCTTCTTGAGAAAGATGCACCATTCTCACTATACAACCGCAAGTGGCCACTACACACTTACTACCCACCGTTACCACCTGCGACGTTTACAGATTCGGCTAATGGTCGTGTTCAAATCATCGATAGCTTAGTGTGTAACGGTAGTTATGTTCGTGGTTCTCGTATCGAGAAGTGTGTACTTGGCTTCCGTAGCAATATCGCATCAGCGTGTGACATCAGTGAGAGTATCTTATTGGGCGACGTAAAAGTGGGCGAGGGCTGTGTACTTCGTCGTGTTATCGTCGATAAAGATGCAGACATCGCACCGGGCACACAGATTGGTGTAAACCTGAAAGAAGACAAAAAGCATTACCACGTCTCTGACGATGGTGTAGTAGTAATCCCTAAAGGAGCACGAGTTGGTTACTAAGACTCTCTCGGTACTTTTTGTAGCGTCTGAAGTTGAAGGCTTGATTAAAAGCGGTGGCTTGGCTGATGTAGCCAAGGCACTGCCTAAAGCGTTACAAACACTCGAACAGGACGTTCGAGTGACCATCCCCGCTTACCGCAACATTCCAAATATTGATTCTGCAGAAGTTGTTCTAGCAACAGAGCTCGATCATTGGCCTCATACGGCTTATCAAGTTAAGAAGTTAAGCGTTGAAGGGGTACAAGTGTTTGGTATTGAATGTGCTAAATACTTCGACCGTCCAGAAATGTACGCTGAAAATAATCAGGCTTATGCTGATAATGGCGAGCGCTTTTCGTTCTTCAGTGCAGCATGTTTGGATATGCTTCCTAAGCTTGGTTTCCAACCTGATATTATTCACGCGAACGATTGGCATACAGGCTTTGTTCCTTTCTTGCTTAAATCTCGCTACCAACAACATGACTTCTTTGAGAACACGCGCAGTGTTATTTCAATCCACAACGCGGTGTTCAAAGGCGTATTCTCATACGATGAGCTGCAATGTCTTCCTGAAATGCACAGTCATAATGTTCCGGAAGCTGCGGTCAGTGATACGCACGTGACTATGCTTAAAGCTGGTGTCTTGTGTGCTGATAAAGTCAACGCAGTAAGCCCTACGTATGCGCAAGAGCTAAAAACAGAGCTTGGTAGTCATGGTATGGCGGCAGAGTTTCAACGCAGAGCTTCAGACTTAGTCGGAATCCTAAATGGTTGTGACTACAGTGCTTGGAATCCGGAAACGGATGCATTCCTTCCTCGTAAATATAAAGCGACCAAACACAGCATGGCGCGTGGAAAGTCAGCGTGTAAGCAGAAACTGCAACAAGACGTAGGCTTGCCGGTTATCGATTGTGCCGTGTATGGGATGGTTTGTCGTCTAACGAACCAGAAAGGTGTTCACTACTTGCTGCCTATCATTGAACAATTCTTGAAGAACGATCTTCAGATTGTGATTGTGGGTACGGGTGACCCTGTTTTAGCGAGCCAATTGAAAGAGTTATCGGCACTGCATTCAGAAAAATTCTCGTTTGTAGAGGCATACAACAATGAGTTAGCACACTTAGTTGAAGCCGGTTCTGACTTTTTCTTGATGCCTTCTGAATTTGAACCTTGTGGTTTAAACCAGATCTACAGTATGGCTTATGGCACCTTACCTATCGTTCGCTCTGTCGGTGGTTTAAAAGACAGTGTGAATGATTATGACGAGGAGCCAGAGGTGGCGACCGGCTTTGCTTTTGAAGAGCCGACTCCGCAGGCTTTGTTGGCCGTTTTACACCGTTCGTTGCTGCTTTACGCACAAAACCCATCTGAAATTAAGCGTGTTCAGCTTTATGCTATGCAGAAAGATTTTAGTTGGGAAGATGCTGCAAAAGAGTATTTAGCAATGTACTACTCTGCTATGTAGTAGCAGTTTAACTAGATACGCAAATAAGCAACGTAGATAAAATGAAATCACACAAGGCGCTCTGAGAATAGGGCGCCTTTTGTTTTCTGGTCCGAGCACATCGAGTATATTAAGACAAAGCTTGCAAACTAATTGTAGTTCGGTAGAAAAAGTAGTTAAGGTATTCACGACGCTAATGATAGGTTTGACACTATTATCACCTAATCTTCTCAATTGCGTGATATCCTTAGTCATCGCCTTGTGATGAGGCATAGCTCCATATTAATAATTAAAGCGATAGGTATGTCTGAGAGTTTATTATTTCATAAAACATTTACTCACCCTACGAGCGATGAGTGGGTGGTATTTGTGCATGGCGCTGGAGGTAGCTCCTCAATCTGGTTCAAGCAGATCAAGGCGTATAAACAACATTTCAATTTGCTGCTCATTGATTTGAGAGGGCACGGTAAATCAGACAATATCCTTAAAGATCTGATGTCGAATCGTTACACATTTAAAGCGGTTACTCTCGATATTCTTAAAGTGCTCGATCATTTAAAAATTCGTTCGGCGCATTTCGTTGGCATGTCGTTAGGGACCATCATCGTCCGTAATATTGCAGAGCTAGCCGCGGGACGTGTACGTTCAATGGTATTAGGTGGTGCGGTTACTAAACTCAATACTCGCTCTCAGGTATTAGTTAAACTCGGAAACCTAAGCAAACACATCATTCCTTACATGTGGCTTTATAGTCTTTTTGCTTACATCGTAATGCCACAAAAAAGTCAAAAAGAGTCTCGTCACCTGTTTATCCGTGAAGCTAAAAAACTGTGTCAAAAAGAGTTTAAGCGTTGGTTTATATTAACGGCTGATGTGAACCCTCTAATGAAGTACTTCAAAGACCGCGAATTGCCAATTCCAACCCTCTACTTGATGGGAGAGCGTGATTACATGTTCATCAAGCCCGTTAAAGAGATGGTTGAAGCACATGAGTCGAGTGAACTGGTCGAAATTGCAAACTGTGGTCATGTTTGCAATGTTGAAAATCCAGAAGAATTTAATCAGCACTCTATCGAGTTTATCCAAAAGCAAATTCAATGAGTTTAAGTCAGTGATCTGAACCAATATAGAATTGAAATAAAAACGGGAAGCTATTTGTAGCTTCCCGTTTTTGTTTTGAGGATGTATCAGATGAAACGGTTAATACTTCATTAAGCTCGTCTACTCAGGAGGGTTTGCACCGCACTGCCAACATGAACCAAATTGTGCTTCGTTCACTTCATGACATTCACTGCAGCGCCACTCTTCATAGATGATAGAATCTTGTTGCTTTTGATAGTCATTAACGATCGTGCGGGCTTTAGTGGCCATTTCTGGCTCATATAACCACACATAAGGGTCAGTTTCTTCTGTAAATGGGATTTCCCCTTTCAAACCAAACAAACCTTCACCACGGACTTCACACGCAATATTTTCACTTTCTAACAATCCGCAGATGATGTGCGCTTCTGTCGGATTCGATGCACTGAAGATTTTCATTGAAATTGAACCTTATTCGGCTATCTGTGTTATTTAGCTACTATAAATTATTCAGCAACAGGCGCTGAACGAAACTTACTCATCAACCATTTAGCGATAATCGGGAATACGCCCAGTAACGCAAATGACAATAGTACAGATGGTGAAACGATACCTGAAAGCGAATCAATTTCTGCGAGTTGAGTACCAGCATTTAAGAATACAGCGGTACCTGGCAGCATGCCGATTTGGCTTGTTACGTAGTAGCGAGTTACCGACATCGGCGTCAAGCCCATCAGCAGGTTGATAAGGAAAAACGGAAATACAGGGATAAGGCGTAAAG
>NZ_MCYD01000811.1:0-5067 GCF_002876325.1 Vibrio sp. 10N.261.52.A1 | reverse complement strand
CAAGCGCTGAAATACTGTCAAAGCTACTATCGACAACATGATCGATTAACTGATCTTTCACATCCTCCAAAACAATGGTTTGTTCACCTCCATCGTGTTCAATGCTCATCACCAAGTTGTCCCCTTGCAATTCAGCATCAATTTCGGGAATAAGATCATCGACTGAATCGCTACCTGTCGCGTCTAGAATGTCACTGAGCTCAAGTAAGTCTTCGCCTACAGTGAACTCTTTAACCACATCGACACTGTTATCGAGCGCTGAGTCTACCCATTGGAAAATGTTATCCGCATCGTTACCAATCAAGATCTCGTTACCTAACTCCGCAACAAAGTCAGACGATTCGGGATCACTCAGAACTTGATAAGCCGTTGCCCCTTCCACATTAAGTGTAACCGTCTCAACGCTACTTACTTCCCCGGTAGAGTCGACAACTTGGTAATCAAAGCTGTCTTGATTGACTTCTAGGTCACCACCAATATATCTAAGCTCCCAGCTCCCTTTCGGGTTTGAGAACTCGACTTGTTCAATGACCTGCCCAGGTGAAGAGTACGTGAATTCATAGAATAATCGCTCAACACCTTTCTCCCCGGGTTCTTTCTCGTATTCAACCGTTTCGCTGCCGCCACCAACAAAGTAAAAAACGGCTCTCACAACATTAGGGTTATCTTCTTCAAACACAGGTCCTAAACCATCTAAGCCAAATCGAACCTCTGATATTGGGTTCTGCGCAAAGTCTATGGTCAAAGTTTCATCTCGGTTGATACCACGCCCGTCACTATCACCAATCCCATAACCCACATGGCTTTGCTCTGCATTGTATTGCTTGAGTGGCTTATTGTTAGGGTTATCTATCTCGACATAAATCGAGCTGCCATTGGCTAATTCGACTTCACGCCTCATTCCTCCAGAACCCTCAATCGCACTACCCCAGTTATAAAAACCGTCTTCAGACACTGGCGTGTCATCATTAGGGACATCTGTGATACCAAGTAGGAATGCTTCACCTGCACCGGAAACATAACTTAAGCCGGAATGGTCAAATTGCGTTCCTCCAGATACGTCACTTTCCACAACCTCACGTGTAACGCCGTCGCTGTTTGTATAGAGTAAGGTACCTGATGTTGGCAGTGCTTTAATCACGATATGTAGATCGACCTCGTTGTGATCATCTTCTATGTCTGATATCCGATCTTGCGCTGCTATTGCGGAATTGAACGTGATGACCGTTTCTATATCACCGTATTGAATGCCGCCCTCACCGTCGCCACCGCTTTGATGAGACTCTCCAGACGCATCAATACTGAAACCTGTCGCCACAGGCACGTCATTAGTACCATTAATCGCAATTTCGATGATATGTTCAGCTCCATCAGTCGAAGTGACGCTATATCGCTCCGTAATCACTTCACCCGTGTTTAGATGCTGAACTAGGTCATTATTCACCATATAGGTCCACAGGCCTGTCTCTGTGATAGCTAATGTACCGAGCGCACTTACGCCAGTTGAGCCTAAGGAAGTGAACACACCTGTTGGGTTAAATCGCGGAACATCGTTTAGATCATTGTCGGTAATAGTCAGAGTGCCTGTCACTTCAAGATGATTAGACTCTTCATCGACATCCACATCTTCAATAACACTGCCTGTATCACTGTCACCTTCTCCGACCGAAATCTCAGATGAGTCGTTAGCTCCATTAATAACAATCGTAATCTCACTTGTCGTTCCGTCCGAGGCAGTAACCACATAAGTTTCAGTCACTGACTCACCTTCCCCTAAGTATTGAACGTCATCATTATTGACGTTGTAAATCCAGCTACCACTTGGAGCAATCGAGAGCTCACCGAGCTGAGTCGTATTGGTAGACTTGCCCGCGTCGAATGCGCTATTGGGTAAAAAGGTAGGCGTCGTGCTATCGACATCGGTAATGGTGACCTCACCAGATGTCTGTAACTTGCTAGTCTCTTCATTAATACCGATATCTTCGGTCACGCTTCCTGACCCGTTGGTCGCGATCGCTCGATCATCTGTGCCCACTATGGTCACTGTTATTCTTTGTTCAACACCGTCGGAAGTTCGAACTATCGTGGAATCTTGGGCCTGTTGACCAATACCTAGCTCATTAAAAGAGTTGTTTGCCAAAAAGGTCCAAGTACCGTCAGCATTCACAGTAAAAGTACCTAAGCCATTTTCACCAACGACCTCTTGCTCAATAAAAATAACACCTTGCTTATCTAGTGTTAGTGAGCCACCTGCTTCTATGGGTTGATCTTGCTCTAACTCAACCGCATTGGTTTCACCAGACACAAGTGCTAACGCGATGATGTTAAATAGCGTCAGTGACTGAGTCACGGATAGTCCCTGGGATTCGAAGCCTGATGTTTCAAAATCAGTTTCTGCCTGGCTCTCTGTACCTGTTCGTTCGATTCGGCCGCTATTGGTCAGGCTAGATCCTTGATCCCCCGCAGCAGTATCAAACTCATCGCCTAGTTCAGTTGGATCAAAACCATCCTCAATTGCACGTTCGACTTGCGCGATTGCGTCATCAATCTCCAAATCATTTTGTTGTCCTTGGCTGTCAACGAATCGTGCCGAAACGCTTGGCACACTCTCTTCGTTCTCAGCAACACTAATCACAACATCACTCGAGGCAGGTTGTTCGCCCGGTGCTAATTGACGCAATCGCCCCTGAGCGTCAAGCACAATGCTGCCGCTAGCAAGGCCTAGAATATTAAGGTTTACACTACCCATAACTCAGTTCCTACTTCAGCCCAAAACCAACCACACACACACCAAAGCCCACCCAGTGATGTGGTTGCTTCACTTCATAAATTTAGTAGTGCCACTATTGATAATCAACTCATTAACAACTTGCAATTGGAGCTAATTTCAAATTGTTCAACAGCAATAGCTACTTACAGACAAAAATAAGCCTTCAAACTTCGCATTTTTTTACAGATGTCCTAAGCTTCGATTAGTACACTTCTCTCAATTCAACGGGGAACATTGGTTGAGAAAAAGAGGAGACAATGAGAGTAGAAGGAGAGCTACTTTGAGATTGTTTAAATTATCCATGATGTGTTGCTTAGTCATCACCACACCGCTCGCCGCTCAAACTCTGGAACAGGCTGTCGCTATTACGTTGGCAACCAACCCAGAGATAAAAAGCATATTTAATGAGTTTGAGAGTGTGAGAAAGCGTAACGACGCCTCTGGTGGAGCATACAGACCAAGCATCGACCTTGATGCCGGTATTGGCTATGAAGGCATAAACCCTGCACCAAACAATGGTCCAGATACCGACCTCACGAGAAAAGAAGCAACGATTTCCCTCACCCAATTGTTGTGGGATGGTTCAGCGACGCTCTACGATATGGATCGTACTGCTGCAGAAGCCGAATCGGTCCGGTTACAGCTATTAGCAGATGCTGAAGACAAAGCGCTTGAAGTTACACAGATTTACCTAGACGCGGTAAAAGCGACTGAGGTATTAGCCTTGTCTGAGAGTAACCTTGCTATACACAAGAAAATTTACAAAGACATCAAAAAACGAGCAAACTCAGGTATCGGCTCAACAGCAGACGTATCACAAGTAGAAGCAAGGATCGCAAAAGCACACGGCAACTTACTTGCTGCACAAAACAACCTTATCGATACACACACCCAATTTAGAAGAATCGTGGGCCAAGAGCCACTCGGCTTAGTTTATCCAAGAGCCGATATCTCAATGATCCCACTGTCACTGTCGGATGCACTGGTTGATGCACTCGACCAACACCCTGTCATCAAAGTCGCCAACGCGGATGTCGATTCAGCACACTTCCAATACAAACAATCAAAGGGCGTGAATTACCCAACATTCTCCATTGAGGCATCGCAATCATGGCGCGACGATGCTGGCGGTGACGAAGGCTCTAGTCAAGAAACATTGGCGATGCTGAGAATGCGATACAACCTGTACAACGGTGGCACAGATAGCGCGAACTCGGAAGCCGCCGCCTATCAACTGAATAAAGCAAAAGACTTGAGAGACAGAGCTTATCGCCAAGTGGAAGAAGGGCTGCGTCTATCTTGGAGTGCATTAGACTTAACACTACAACAAAAGAACTTCTTATCTGACCATGTGGATTCGGCATCAGAAACGGTTATCGCTTATGGCAAACAATACCGAATAGGTAAACGTACTCTTCTTGACTTGCTAAACACTGAGAACGAATTGTTTGAAGCGCGAAAAGATTACTTAGATGCCCATTACGCTGAGCAATATGCAAAGTATCGAGTAATGAATGCGACAGGTTCTTTATTGAACGCTCTGCTGGTTGATATTCCAGATGAGTGGACAACGGCTGTGGAGTATTGATCATGAAGGTAACCTACTTACTGCTTCCTGCACTAACAATGTCCCTACTCGCTTGTTCTAGCCAACAAGAAGAGGAATATATTGAGACACCCGAAGCCGAGCAAGTATCCGATCTACAAGACGATGACAAAGATGGTGTTGTTAATGCGAGAGACACCTGCCCTGCAACACCTCCAGCGTCACTAGTCGACAACGAAGGTTGTGGAGAAATCATACGCGCGGAAGAAGTTAGGCAACTCAATATACTATTTGCCAACGACTCATACGAAGTAAACCCGATTTTTTCAGACCAGATAACCACCATGGCTGAATTTTTGGAAACCTACCAAAGTGCTTCCATTGAGATCCAAGGCTACTCAAGTAAAGTTGGTTCTAGCGAATACAACTTAGAGCTCTCAAAGAAACGCGCTCACAACGTCGAAGATGAGTTGCTATCCAACGGTATCGATCCAAGCCGAGTTAGAGTGGTAGGTTACGGTGAGGATCGTTTAGAAAGTGACGGTGACGATGCAACATCACACGCTTTGAACCGCAGAGTAACCGCAACCGTGGTTGGATTAAGCGAACAAATCGTTGAGGAGTGGACTATTTTCACCACACTTGAAAAATAGACAAAGACTCGATTGTTATAGAGCGAAAAGATAAACTGCTAAGACAAGCATAAAAAGAGAAAAGCCGCGATAGGATTGCCTATTGAAGTGACCCCGTA
>NZ_MCYD01000810.1:0-2906 GCF_002876325.1 Vibrio sp. 10N.261.52.A1 | reverse complement strand
GTGTTGCATTGTCTCAAACTAGAGTCTTATTTGTTTTTGTTGTCGACCAATACTGCCAGAAGAATAACCACTGCTTTTGCAATCATCTGGTAGTAAGAAGAAACGTCTAATAGGTTTAGGGCGTTGTTCAGGAAGCCAATAATCAGTGCACCAATCAATGTGCCCATGATGCGACCACGACCGCCAGCTAGGCTTGTACCGCCAAGAACCACGGCTGCGATAGCGTCTAACTCATAACCCATACCTGCGGTTGGTTGAGCCGATGACAAACGAGAAGCCACGATGATGCCCGCTACTGCTGCTAACAGACCACAGATTGCGTAAACGCCAATTTTTACTTTGTCTACGTCGATGCCTGATAGGCGAGTTGCTGATTCGTTGCCGCCAAGTGCGTAAACGTAACGGCCAAAGCGTGTGTGGTTAAGTAGGTACCAAACGGATGCGAATACTACGACCATGATCCAAACTGGAACTGGTACACCCATTGCGTAGCCTGTACCGAACCAAGCGAATGCGTCTGCTGTGTCCGTAAAGCCTGTTGAGATAGGGCGACCGTCGGTGTAAACCATGGTTACACCACGCAGTAGTGTCATGGTTACTAGCGTTGCGATGAAGGCTTGAACCTTACCTTTCGCGATGATCACACCACTGATTGCACCCAGCGCAGCACCTGCTAATAAAGCGGTTGGTACAGCGACCATCACAGGGATTTCCATGCCAATCATGCTGGCAGCGAATGCACCACAAAGCGCCAGTACAGAACCAACACTCAAGTCGATACCTGCGGTTAAGATAACCAGCGTCATACCTACAGCGATGATTGCGTTAACCGACGTTTGGCGCAGAATGTTTAGGATGTTGTCGACAGTAAAAAAGTTCGGGTTTAAGAAAGAAACGACAACAATCAGGAAGATCAAAGCAATCAATGACTTTTGATCAATCAGCCACTCTTTGCTGATTAACGGCTTTTTCTTCGGCGCTTCAGTTTCAGTTGTTTTGCTCATGGTTTTGGTACTCATGCTGCGTCCTCGTTAATCTTTTTACCGACCGCACACGCCAGTAATAATTCTTGGTTTGCTTCTTTAGCGTCAAATTCACCGCTGATGCGGCCTTCATGCATCACCATGATGCGGTCACTCATTCCTAATACTTCTGGCATTTCAGAGGACACCAAAATGATGCTCATGCCGTCGGCTTTAAACTTATTAATGAGTTGGTAAATCTCTTTTTTCGCACCGACATCGACACCACGGGTTGGCTCGTCGAGGATCAGTACTTTTGGTTTGGTCATCAAGCCCTTGGCGATAGCGACTTTCTGCTGGTTACCACCAGAAAGGTTGCCAATGATTTGCTCGCGAGTAGGGGTTTTGATGTTGAATAGCTTGATGAAGTCATCCACTGCGATCACTTCGTCTTTGTGTTGGATTTGACCGCTTTTGGTCAGTAGGTCCAGTGAACAAAGAGACATGTTCTCTTTCACTGAAAGCCCAAGCACTAAGCCGTCACCTTTACGGTCTTCAGAGATGTAAGCGATGCCATTAGCAAGGCCATCTTTAGGGCTCACAGGGTTGATGGTTTTATTTTCTAAATTGATAACGCCGCGCTCACTTGGAAGGGCACCGTAAATCACTTTCATCAATTCCGTACGACCAGCACCCATTAGCCCTGATACACCTAGGATTTCACCGCGCTTTAGGGTAAAGCTAACGTCATGAACACCAGAACCCGTTAAACCAATCACTTCCAAGCAAGTTTCACCATGACTTGGTGCGATGCGAGGGTATTGTTCGTCGAGCTTACGACCAACCATCATTTCGATTAGGCCGTCTTCGTCAGTATCTTTTACTTCGCACTGACCAATGAACTTGCCGTCACGAAGTACAGTGATGTCGTCACAGATCTCGAAGATCTCTTTCAAGCGGTGAGAAATGTAAACAATGCCGCAGCCTTCATCACGTAGCTCGTTGATTACCTTGAACAGAGACTCGGTTTCGGTATCGGTTAGGGCATCTGTTGGTTCATCCATGATGATGACCTTAGATTCAAACGATAGGGCTTTTGCAATCTCTACCATTTGCTGCTCGCCTAGGCTCAGTTCGCCAAGCGGCGTTTTTGAACTGTGTTTTACGTTTAGGCGCTTCAGTAGCTTGTCGGCTTCTTGGTACATCTCGTTCCACAAGATGCGTCCCATGGTGCCGGTGATTTCACGACCTAAGAAGATGTTCTCGGCGATGGTCAGCTCTGGGATCAGGTTCAGTTCTTGGTGAATGATACTGATACCAGCTTGTTGAGAGTCACGAGGCCCTTTGAATGCAGCAGGCTTACCTTGGTAGGCGATAGTGCCGCCATCCAAGTGATAAATACCTGTCAGCACTTTCATGAGGGTTGATTTACCTGCACCGTTTTCGCCCATTAACGCCATCACGCGTCCTGGGTAAACGTTGAGGCTTGCCTTGTCTAGTGCTTTCACACCAGGGAAGGCCTTCTCAATTGAGCTAAGTTCTAAAATGGCTTGAGTCATGTCGGTTCCTTTACTCGGGGCCAGTTGTATTTGGTTATTCTGTCTTTCAGCTATCACGCTGGGCTGTCGTTATGTTTCGCTTGAGCTAAAACGTTACGCCAGCTTGGAAAATGACATTCGCGTAAGGTGTGCATTCACCGGTACGAATCACAGCGCGGCTTTCATGAGTGCGCTGTTTAAATTCTTCATGAGTGATGTAAGTAATCGCAATTTCTTTACCACAACGCGCTTCTTCTGTTTTGATTTGATCAATCAGCGCTGCATGATGCTCTGGGCTTACTTTTGCGAATTCTTCCGCGATAACCACACCTTCAATTTGAGATTCATCAAGCATGGTTTTGACGGTCTGAGCAAAGCTTGGAACACCGTGAGTTAAAGCTAGGTC
>NZ_MCYD01000809.1:0-4379 GCF_002876325.1 Vibrio sp. 10N.261.52.A1 | reverse complement strand
GGCAGCGAATTCGCTGCCTTTTTCGTTTAAGGTGAAGCTACCCGAGGTCGAGTATTACTCTTCAAACTGATAAGAGGAGGGTACGACGATGACACCCTGTTTCGAAATGTGGAAACGCTTGGCGTCAGCAAGGCTATCAAGACCAATTTGGGTTCCATCTGGTACTTTCACATTCTTATCTATAATGCAGTTTTGAATGTGGCAATTTTTTCCAATCTCAACATCTTCAAACAGAATACTATCAATCACAATCGCGGCATTGCTGACTTTTACCTTGGGGAAAAAGATAGAGTTTTGCGCTGAACCACCTTCAATCACTACGCCATTCGCGATCATCGAGTTGATGAAAATCCCTTGATTCCCCTCTACCGAAGCGATGGTGCGTGCGGGCGGCAGTTGCGGCTCATAGGTACGAATTGCCCAATCTGGCTGATACAAATCGATTGGCGAAGTTGGCTTTAACAAATCCATGTTCGATTGATAATAAGAGTCGATCGTACCCACATCTCTCCAGTAAGCATCTTGGGTTACGCGCCCTTCTTCGTCACCAAACTTATACGCATAAACACTGTTGTTGCCGACTAACTTGGGAATGATGTCTTTACCAAAATCATGGCTTGAATCTGGGTCTTCAGCGTCTGCTAATAATGCTTGTGTCAGTACTTCTTTGTCGAAGATGTAAATCCCCATAGAAGCCATACTTCGCGTTGGTCTACCGGGTACGCTCGCGGGGTAACGC
Source organism: Vibrio sp. 10N.261.52.A1 (assembly GCF_002876325.1). NCBI lineage: Bacteria > Pseudomonadati > Pseudomonadota > Gammaproteobacteria > Vibrionales > Vibrionaceae > Vibrio > Vibrio sp. 10N.261.52.A1. Next base: position 3,640 of record NZ_MCYD01000809.1, on the reverse strand, counting down.
GGTTTTTCGGTAAAGTTATTAATCTGATGAGACTCATCGATCTCCATCACACCAAACTCTTTGGCCTCATCTATCGATACCTCCATGCAGGCTACCGTTAAGTCAGCTTCATTCTGCTTATGTTGCTTGAGCATTGGGGCGTAATCCATCCGGTAGATATGATCGCCCGATAACACCACCACATGCTTGGCTTCACTGCGCGACAGCAAATATAAGTTTTGATAAATCGCATCGGCCGTACCGCTATACCAGCTGTCACCTGTTCGCATTTGCGGGGGCACATTGGTGATGTATTCGCCGAGCTCGGGGTTAAGCACCGACCAACCATCACGTAAGTGTTTTTGCAAAGAGTGAGACTTGTACTGAGTCAGCACCAGTATTTGACGAAGCCCGGAGTGCAGGCAGTTCGCGAGCGTGAAATCGATGATTCGATATTTGCCACCAAAAGGCACCGCTGGCTTTGCGCGGTTATCAGTGAGAGGAGAAAGCCGAGAGCCAACACCGCCGGCTAGAACGATTGTTAGAGTGTCTTGCATAGTCAGAACCTCAATGTATTTATGATTATGTTTAAGGCCCTGCAAGCACTAAGCCAAATGTAACCCATTGAATATTAGAAGAGGGGATAAAGATTTCTATCCCGTTGCACCACATTGATGCATTTAGAATCTTAGGTTGCTCTATTTTGATTCAGACTCGTTAAAACAAGTCGACGGGGTTGGATTAAACAAAATGACGCACGGGAAAGTTGCATTACAAAACTGTCAATAAAATGAAGGAATAAAGTGATCGGGTCGATATAAATTTACATAAATAGTCACAACTTTTCACAAATTGATTTCCATCAATAAAGTGGGGTTATTCTGTGATAACTTGCACGCAAAATAAGAAATGATTACTCATTCACCAATAAAATGAAGCCCTCAAAGGAAATAATAATGAAAAAAACAGTATGTGGTATTGCGGTTATTGCGGCTCTTATGTCGACGAATGTTCTTGCTCATAAAGAAGGTGATTTCATCATCCGTGCAGGTGCAGCAACAGTATCTCCAAACGACAGCAGCGACGCTGTACTTAATAACCCTGACCTAGAATTCTCAGTTGATTCTGATACTCAGCTTGGTCTGACTTTCGGTTACATGTTCACTGACAACATCAGCTTTGAAGTGTTAGCAGCAAGCCCGTTTTCTCACAGCATTTCTGTTAACGGTTTAGGTAAAATCGCTGATACTAAACACCTTCCACCAACGTTCATGGTTCAATACTACTTCGGTGAAGCGAACAGTGACTTCCGCCCATACGTAGGTGCTGGCCTTAACTACACCGTATTCTTTGATGAAGGTTTGAATGCTAACGGCAAAAATGCGGGTCTAACAGATGTATCTTTAGATGACTCTTGGGGGCTAGCTGCAAACATTGGTATGGACTACATGATCAATGAAGACTGGTTCCTAAACGCATCGGTTTGGTACGCAGATATTGGAACAACGGCAACATACAAGACTGCGACAGATACATTTAAAACTGACGTTGATATCGACCCATGGGTATTCATGATCGGTGGCGGTTACAACTTCTAATCCACGATTCAGTTTACGAAGGCGCTCAAGCACCAGCCAGCTTGTGCGCCTTTTTTTGTTAATGAATTAGTCACTATAACGCCTTGTTGTTATGGGTAAAGTAGACCTATTGTCGTCATCTATTATTAATAAAATAGAAAGATAGCTGTCATAACTACCTCATAAAATCGCGATTCAAATTATGGAGGATATATGAATCGCAAAATCAATAAGCTGACTTTATTACTACCTATTGCAGTGAGTTCTGCTCTTGCTGGATGTTCTCAGTCAACATCATCTACGGCTAGTACACTCTCTCAAGCCTCACTTGATGCTTTGAGCCTCCAATGCCAATCCAGCCAACAGCCAATTACAAGTGATGCTGAGGTTACCGGGCTTACTTTGGTTGGTAGTTCCATTGCTGACGCTCCTTTCGCAACTTCCGCAGCAGAAATTGTCAGCTACGATTCATGTACCGATAAATTGTATGTCGTAAATGCTCAAGCAAAGAAAGTTGACGTATTATCGATGAATGCCGATAGCTCGCCAAACTCGGAAGGCTCTATTGATCTTCAATCTGCCGCTTTAGCTTCCGGTATCAATATTGGGGCGGCAAATAGCGTCTCGACACATCAAGGATTAGTTGCTGTCGCGATTGAAAACGCCGACAAACAAGAAAATGGCATTATTGCTCTGTATCGCTCAGACACACTAGAGCTGATCACCACTTACACAGCTGGCGCACTGCCAGACATGGTGAGCTTCTCGAAAGATGGTCGCTACATTGCTTCTGCAAATGAAGGTGAGCCGAATGCGTATTACAGCATTGATCCTGAAGGTTCGGTGACATTGGTGGATTTAGCGAATGGGCCGATGCAAGCGAAGGTCACTCAGATTAATTTCAAGGCATTTAATCAAGGTCAGCCTCGTCACAAAGAACTCACCGACAAGGTTCGAATTTCAGCGCCGAATGCGACCGTTGCTCAAGACCTAGAGCCTGAATACCTAACGTTTGCTGACAACGGCAAACTCTACGTTGCCCTGCAAGAGAACAACGCACTAGCAGCCATTGATGTCGCAACGGCAGAGGTGGATGCGATTCTTGGTTTAGGCGGCAAACCTTGGGATAGCGCGCAATTGGATGCGTCGAATAAAGACAAAAATATCGGCAACCTACAAAACTACGCGATGTTAGAAGGACTTTACATGCCAGACAGCATCACTAGCTACAGTGTCGATGGCAATACCTACATCGTGACGGCGAACGAAGGTGACGGCCGCGAGTATGGCATCAAGACAACGCAAAAAGAGTGTGACGATAAAGGCTTTGAGTGGGATGGCGATGACTATAAAGGCACCGAAAACTACACCACAGAGAAAGACTTTTGTATCGCTTATGTTGATGAAGTACGTGGCAAGAAGCTAGATGTTGACGCTAACCACCCATTGGCTGGAGCGTTGAAAGATAACAAGCAACTGGCTCGCCTAAAGGTGATTAAGCCACAAGGAACACTTGCTGCTGACCAAAAGGTTCAAGCATTCGGTAGCCGCTCTTTCTCTATTTGGGATGAGTCTGGCGAGTTAGTGTTTGATAGCGGTGATGATTTCGCTCGAATCGTTCTTGAGCAAGGTCCTGCAAACTTCAACAGCACCAATGATAACAACCAAAGCGGTGACGATCGTAGCGATGATAAAGGGGTAGAACCTGAAGCTATCGAAGTGGCTGAGATCAACGGTAAGCACTATGCCTTTATCGGCCTTGAGCGCCAAGGTGGCATCATGGTTTACGATGTAACGCAGCCTAAGAACGCAAGTTTCATCAGCTACTTGAGCAACCGAGACTTCACACAACCAGTGTGCACTAAGGTTGATGAAGACGGTGATTGCGACAACGATACTTACAACTTTAAAGCGGGTGACCTAGGTCCAGAGTCAATTAAGTATTTCACTCGTTCTGGTAACCACTTTATTGCGGTTGGCAATGAAGTGAGTGGTAGCACATCAGTTTATCGCGTTGAGTTCTAACCTGGCTTATTACTAGGTATTTGATTGAATCAAAACAAAAGCGCCACGACTTGTTAAGT
>NZ_MCYD01000808.1:0-4988 GCF_002876325.1 Vibrio sp. 10N.261.52.A1 | reverse complement strand
AATTTAGATATAAAAACAGTAACCTCCACACTGTTAATCGAAGGAATTAACTAAACCTATTACAACAAACGGTTCTTATATTGTTCGGGAGTTTGACCTGAATACTTCTTGAACATACTGATGAAAGGACTGGCTTGGTTGTAGCCTAACGTAAGCGCAACTTCTTTAACCGATTGCCCATTTCTTAGCAAATCCATTGAGTATAAGTAACGAACGCGCAGTCGCCATTCAGTAAAACTCATGCCCAGTTCACTCTGGCAATGACGCGACAAAGTGCGCTCGGTAGCATGTACTTTCTCCGCCCAATCTTTCAACGAAACCTCATCTGTGGGGTTCTCTTCTATCGCCGCTAAAATAGGTGCAAGATACTTGTTGTCAGTTGAAGGTAAAAAGTGGTGTTCAACTTGACGCTCTGCGAGTTGATCCAATAAGACCTGGACCAATCTCTTATCTGGTTCGGTTTGTGCAACGTTAATATCACGCTGACGAAAGTCATCAATGATCGAAGAGACTATCGGCGTGATCTTAATTAGACTGGTCTTTTCTGGAAGGTGCTGAGTTAACTCTGGGGCGATATTCAGTGAGCAGTAATCAAGTGGTTTACGGTTATAACTGCAGTGCCTAACCCCTGCTGGCACCCAAATTGCGAGATGTGGCGGCGCCAAGAAACGAGTTCCCTCTGCCTCCATTTCAAGAATCCCACCACTGATCAACTGAACCTGTCCCCAAGGGTGACTGTGGACACGCGTTTCAGTATTCGATAGAAACGCTTCAAAATTCATAAATACGTTGGATGGTGCCTTATCAATTGATAAGGATGGGTGAAGGTTTCTTGGGTGTTTTTTCAAACTTGTCTTCCTATCGCGCCTGATGTCTTTTTAAAGATATCTGTAAGTATAACGACCTGTCAAACTAGCCGCATCAACTCATTTTGCGATGGAATTCACATGCATTATCTTTTACCTTTTTTCACAGTCTGTATCTGGGGTGCCAATGCGATAGTCAACAAGCTCGCTGCAAGCACCATCGAACCAAGCGCGATGAGTTTTTACCGTTGGTTTATTGCGATGTTAATTCTGACCCCTTTCTGCATTCGCTCGGTTATCAAACAGTGGCCAATCATTAAACCTAACTTATCAAAGCTGGCTTTCCTTGGCTTTCTAGGCATGGTGTTAAACCAATCTTTAGGTTACTACGCAGGCTTAACCACTTCCGCTTCGAACATGGCTTTGATTACATCATTAGTGCCATTGATCAGCGTATTCCTTAGCGTGCCACTGCTTAACAAATCGATTTCAAGTTTGAGTATTGTAGGCGGTGTGTTGTCTCTATCAGGCTTAGCATTAATGCTTGGCAAAGGCGATCCCCTATTCTTCATCCATCAAGAGTTAACACAGGGCGATGGCTACATGTTAATCGCAGCTTGTGTGTATGCTTCTTACTGCGTGTTGCTAAAACGTTGGAAAATGCCGATCAGCAATTGGGTTGTCATATACATGCAAGGGATATTCGCGGTCGCTATGTTGGCTCCACTTTGGCTAACGAGCGAGCAGCTAGTACCTTCACAACAAGCCATTCCTTTGATTGCTTACGCAGCTGTAGCGGCTTCTATTTTAGCACCTTGGATGTGGGTCAAAGCGATTGACACGATTGGCGCTGATTCAAGTGCGATGTTCATGAACTTAATGCCTGTAGTCGCAATTGTATTGGCATCGATATGGTTAGGCGAAGAGATTAACCAGTTCCATATCATTGGCGGTATCATGGTCGTTTCTGGTGTTATCCTTGCTCAAGTAAAAAGAAAACCGAGACTGGAAGCGCCACTACCTCAACAAAGTTAGGCAAAATTCCCATGCTTTAAGCTTCCTACACACGAACAAGTTTCACTTAACAATGCCTGCGTTACTCCGCAGGCATTTTCGTTTTGTTCACACCGCTTTCAAATTCCGTTAATGCACACTTGCTGTATTGCAGCCTGTGTCCGAGTCATGTTTAATGCATTGAGTACTGTTTAAGTTGTAAAAGGAATTACAATGATTCAACCAAAGCTACCTCTGCTTATCTCATCGCTTATCGCTCTCTCTTCGACTTCAGCTATTGCTGCTTCTGTACCCTCTGGCACTTCACTCGCCAAAGAACAGCATTCTGTTCGTGGGAATGGTGCAGAGCCAAATACGCTAGACCCTAGCTTCGTCAACTCTGGCATGCCAGGAGACATTATCGTCAACGATATGTTCGAAGGCTTTGTTATCGAGAACAGCGATGGACAAATTATTCCAGGACAAGCTGAAAGTTGGACATTCAGCAACGGGGGCAAAACGGTCACATTCGTTTTAAAAGACGACCTTAAATGGTCAAATGGTGATCCTGTGACCGCAGCAGACTTTGTGTTTGGTTGGCAACGCGCTGTGTCTCCCAAAACGGGCAACAACACGGGTTTTGTGTTCTCAACGGCAAATATCGTCAACGCCAGTGAAATTCTATCTAGAGACAAAGATCCCTCAGAGTTGGGGATTAAAGCACTGGACGAGCGCACGGTAGAGATCTCTTTATCGAAACCTACTCCCTACGTCATGAGTTTAATGAGTATTAAAACCTTCTTCCCTCTTCCAACTAAATTAGTAGAAGAGAAAGGAGATCAATGGACTCGTGCGGAAAACATCACGACCAATGGTGCTTACACTCTCAGTAAATGGGTTCCCAATGAATACGTCGAAGTGACGAGAAATCCAAACTATTGGGATAACGATTCAACGGTTATTAATAAGGTAACCTACCTAGGGTTATCATCTCAAAACGCCGAGCTTATTCGTTATCAGTCTGGTGAGATTGATATGACCAATCGCGTACAGCTTGAGTACTACCAAAAACTTGTCAAAGAGAGCCCAGAGCAAATTAAAGCGCAAGCTTTGCTAGGTTCTTACGTCTACTCGTTCAATACGCGTCAGGCACCATTTGATGATGTCAGAGTACGTCAAGCACTAAGCATGGCCGTGGACCGTGAAATACTAGTCGATAAAGTAACAGGGCAAGGTGAACCCGAAGCCTACAGCGTGACACCGAATAACATTCCTGACTACACGGCGCCGAAATCAGTATTTGAAGCATTAAATAGTGTCGAACGCCAAGCCAAAGCGAAACAGCTACTTGAAGACGCTGGATACAACGAAGCAAACCCTCTGAAATTCACACTCACCTATAATACCAGCGAGAACCACAAAAAAATTGCCATCGCAATTGCCTCGATGTGGAAGCCTCTCGGGGTGAACGTTGAATTACAAAACATGGAATGGAAAGCATACGTCGCAGCAAAAGGAACCGGAGACTATCAACTTGCTCGTTCATGGGCATTTGGCGATTACCCAGAACCTTCTGCTCTTCTAGAAGCATTCACTTGCGATCACACAGCAAACGAAAGCGGTTTCTGGAATCCAGAATACGATGAGCTTTTACAGCAAGCAAGCAAGACGGAAGATCAGGCTAATCGCTTTGCTTTATACCAGCATGCTGAGTCGATATTAAACGAATCTTCAGCAGTTATGCCTCTATATCACTACAATCACACTCGATTAGTGCGAAATACCCTCAAAGGCTTCCCAAACAACAATCCGAAAGGAAATATCTACGCGAAGGATCTATACTTCATACAACAGTAAAAGTGAGCTCAATAATAAAGACTTATAACTACCACCTTAGTGGTAATGAAGATAGAATCACTTTAACGAAACCAAATAAAACAACGGTTAGTTGGCTAACATTATAAAGGTACCGCGATGAGTACCCAATGGCTTAAAACACCTAGCACTGCGCTAGGTGTTTTTCTTTGTTACTAAAGTTCGCTACGGTTTGTTTTTCAAGGTCCCATAAGCCCCGTAAACATCAACCTTCACCTAGTTGTCATCCGTTTGAAAAAATACTCTTAACCTTGAGATTATCCGCTTTAAATTATGTCGTCTTAAGTATATTGTTATTAGCAAGTAACAAGCATGTTATGCAATAAAATAATAATGAAGGAAGATACATGAGCAGTAACAATAGCCGACAAGATGGTAAACGAGACGTTACTCTGCGTTTTTTAGCTGAACCCGGGGATGTGAACTTTGGTGGTAAAGTTCATGGTGGCGCAGCAATGAAATGGATCGATTTAGCAGCCTATGCTTGCTCTGCAGGGTGGAGTGGTAAATATTGCATTACAGCTTACGCCGGCGGTATTCGATTTGTTGCCCCAATTCATGTAGGCAACTTGGTAGAGGTGAGTGCGAAAGTTATCTATACCGGTTCGTCTTCTATGCATATTGCTATCGATGTACAAGCGAGTGACCCTAAAGAGCTGAACAACCGTCTTACCACTCACTGTATCGTTATTATGGTTGCGGTTGATGAAAATGGTAACCCGACTAAAGTCCCTGAGTGGGTACCAGAAACTCCAGAAGATATCGAATTAAGAGACTCAGCGATTCGCCTAATGAACATGCGAAAACAGATCGGTGAAGAGATGGAAGCGCACGTGAAGTATCTGAAATAAGGTCAGTCATTAGAGCTATAGCATCGTTTAGTACCTAGCCTTTTCAGCCAGTAAACTGTTTAAATGCCAAGCACACGCTTGGCATTCGTTTATCTAACCCTACCTATCTAACATACCCCAAAGGCACTCTGTTTCGCTCATAGAACGTGATTCTCAGCCAACACTTAGAATGAATAGCCCTAAGCTCAATGATTTATTTTGACTGTAATAAAGTCGTCATTTTGCTCTGGTTAAATACCGCCAATCATAATGGATGTACTTTTAATTCCCGGAGCCACACTTGAGCGTCACACGCCCCACTCTTAGCGAAGCTACACTAAACAATTTGAAGGCTGTTGAGTACCAATGGGTTAGAACTTTGTACGTCGAAGGCTACGACAGTAACGAGATCAACCATTACATCCAAACTTGCTTCGGCGGTGACTCGACGTTTGCGGACCTGTTTCGTCGCGTGGCCTTGGAT